>NZ_BAAGZJ010000101.1:0-27436 GCF_054778635.1 Nocardiopsis nanhaiensis | reverse complement strand
CGAGCGGGCAGTGGACCGGGACCCCGAACGAGGCTCTGGACTGCGCGTGTGGTGTCCACCTCGCCGATCTCGGGGAGCACTGACAGTAGTCAGCACTCCCCGAAGGACTTATGAATCGCTGCACTAGCGGTGGTCGCAACACCCTGACTTGAGGGAGGTTGCGACCACCGTGTCGTTTTCGAAGAAGGAACGGGCTCGGCTACGGGAACGCTTCCTGGAGCTGATGGGCGAGATCGGTAGTGTCACCGATGGCTCCTACGGTGCCTACACGGCCCAGCGCCGGGCGGCCACACAGCGGGCGCGTCCCAAACCCGCCAAGCTCGCCGCCACCGGACCTTTGCGAGACTACGTCGCCACGGGTCTGCGCCAACAATGGTCCCCCGAGCAGATCAGCAACCGGATCGTTGAGGACCACCCCGATGAGCAGGACATGCGTGTGAGCCACGAGACCATCTACCAGGCGCTCTACGTCCAGGCCCGAGGCGGACTCAAACGCGAGGTCGCCGCCGCCTTGCGCACCGGCCGTATCCGACGCGAGCCGCACCGCTCACCCGAGCACAGGCAGAGCCGGTTCGTCGACGAGATGGTGATGATCAGCGAACGTCCCGCCGAGGTCGAAGACCGTGCCGTTCCCGGGCACTGGGAAGGGGATCTCATCACGGGTGCTTACAACAAGTCCGCGATCATCACCCTGGTCGAGCGCTCTACCCGGTACGTGATGCTGGGGCACGTGCCCGGTGAGCACACCGCCGAGGCGGTCGGGGGTGTGCTGAGCGCGTTGATCACCGCGCTGCCCGAGCATCTACGCGGATCGTTGACCTGGGACCAGGGCAGCGAGATGGCCGGCCACAGGAGGTTCTCCATCGCTACGGGGGTGCCGGTGTTCTTCTGCGATCCCGCCTCTCCTTGGCAGCGCGGGTCGAACGAGAACACCAACGGGTTGCTGCGCCAGTACTTCCCCAAGGGCACTGACCTGTCGGTGCACGGCCCGCTGGATCTAGAGCATGTGGCTCAGAAACTGAACGGTCGGCCACGCAAGACGCTCGGCTGGAAAACTCCAGCCGAGCGTCTGCATACACTCGTGTGATCAACGAGGTGTTGCGAAGACCCCTTGAATCCGCCCAGGGACCGGGGCCCCTTCCTTACGGGTCAAGAGAATTGCGCCTGCTCCCCCGCACGGGAGGCGAACCTCTCGGACCACTGCCCCTTGTTCCTGCCGAGCGCGAATTCGCTGAGCCTGAGCAACTGGACGTCGGAGGTGCCGGCGGGGGCGAAGATGTGGTGTGCGTCCCGCATGTACCTTTCGACCGGACGGTCGGTGAGGAGCCCGCACGCGGCGTGCATCTCCATGGACGCGCGCGCCGAGTCAAGGGCACCCTCGACGTTCACGAGTTTGGCGTTCATCAGCTCCGCGTCACAGGGCAGACCGTGGTCCAGTCGACCCACCGCGTCGTAGGCGGCAAGCCTCGCCGTCATCAACCGCGACTGCATCTGCCCCAGTTTCGTCTTGACCGCCGGAAGCTCGGACAGTGGTTCCCCGTAGCGGTGCTGGGCCGAGACGAAGGCGGTGGTCTCCTCCAGCACAGCT
Organism: Nocardiopsis nanhaiensis; assembly: GCF_054778635.1. Classification (NCBI taxonomy): domain Bacteria; kingdom Bacillati; phylum Actinomycetota; class Actinomycetes; order Streptosporangiales; family Nocardiopsidaceae; genus Nocardiopsis; species Nocardiopsis nanhaiensis. Next base: position 25,848 of record NZ_BAAGZJ010000101.1, on the reverse strand, counting down.
TGGTGGATCCCGAGGGAAACCGCAGTCAGGTTGGCTCTTCCGTACAGGACGCTGGAGGAATAGGCGACGGGCAGGCCGTCGCCCTCCTCTCCCAGCCGGTTGGCGGCGGGGACCCGGCAGTTGTCGAAGACGAGCTCTCCGAAACTGAATCCGTGCAGTCCCATGGCGGGGCGGTGCGGCTCGAGCGAAAAGCCCGGGGCGTCCGCCTCGACCAGGAACGCGGACAGGCCTTTGGATCCGGGACCGGTCCGGACGACGACTCCGTGCAGGTCGCCGACGTGGCTGTTGCCGACGAACACCTTCCGCCCGTTGAGGACGTACTCGTCGCCGTCGCGCACCGCGCTCGTCGTCATACCAAGGACGTGGCCACCCGACTGGGATTCTGTCACAGCGATCGTGGGCAGGCAGTCTCCCTTGGCCACCTCCGGAAGCCACGTCTTCTTCTGTGCGTCGTCGCCGAAGTGGATGATCTTGGCCACACCCAGTTGGGAGGCCTGGACCATGGCCCCCATCGCCCCACTGACACGGGACAGCTCCTCGATGATGATCGTCTTCGCCACGTGGCCCAGGCCCATGCCGCCGTACTCCTGGCCGATAGTGACACCGATCCATCCCTGTCGGGCGATCAGACTGGACAGCTCTTGTTGGACGGATCGGGACTCCTCCATAGCCGACACGCGGGGCCGGACCTCTGCCTCCGCAAAGGCCCGGACCTTCGCCCTTAGGCGCTCGTGACACTCCGTGGCGAACGACTCGGTCATTCGGGTCCCTTCACATGTACGTTCTTGGCTCAGGCGACCGCAGGGAACAGCCCGTCAGCGGACCCACACGGCCAAGCCAGCGGGGACATGGTGAATTAGAGCCCTGTGGAAACACAAGCCTTTACCTACCACACCAAACAATAACCATATAAAGGACAACACTTCCGGACGGTCTTATTCAAGATCAGAGCACGTGAAACAAGAGGTACCACCTGCGGCTGACAATGCACCGCGGCCGGGACAAGCCTCTGAAACACTTCCTTTGAACTGCGAAGACACCGCAACTTCGCCCCGAAGCCCCACGCAGGCGAAGCGCCTGAGGCACACGAGGGGCCAGCGGCCAGCGGACAGCTCGCCCGACCAGCCGATACACCGGCTCACGACAGCGCGATCTGTGGGCGATATCACATCAACAGAAGTTTATCGACACACAAGAAGGCAGGGCAGCATACCTCGAACAGGTATTGCATCGGCCCATATCGAGCACACTCCGTAATCGACCGCGGGCGATCACCCCAGTGAATTGACCGAACGCCCCGAGCCGAAGATCCGAGCCAGACACCAGGGACCCATAGCTGACCCGTTACGGCTCCCGGTTCGGGACCCCGTTCAGGGCCCTACTTCGGCCCCTTTTCCTCGAAGTCCTCCAGGCACAGCTCCAGCAGAGCCAGCACCCGTGCGGTGAGCTGCTCCCGGTCGTGTGCGCGCAGGGCGGTCGCCCCCTCCACACGCCGGACGCGACCGACGCCCAAGAGGACCGAGGCGACCAAAGAGGCGTGGACGCGCGCGTTCGGCCCGCCCAGATACCTGGCCAAGGGGTCGATCAGCGCGCTCTTGAGCCTCCCCTGGTAGACCGACTGCAGGTCGGGGTCGCCCGCGGAGTCGTCCAGCGCCAGCTGCAGCTGGCTGCCCTCGCCGTGCAGACGGCCGACCGCGTGCTCGGCGAGGCGCTCCGCCAGGTCCTCGGGCTCCCCCTCCTCGATGAGTTTGGGAAAGACGCCGTCCTCGCGCAGGATCTCGGTGAGCAGCCCGGCTTTGGAACCGAAGTAGCGGTTGATCAACGCGACGTTCACCCCGGCCTGCGAGGCGATCTTGCGCGAGGACACCGCACCGTACCCCTCGTTGGTGAACAGCGCCTTCGCACTGGCGAGGATCCGTTCCCGGGTCGCCTCACGGCCACGTATCGGCGCCTCCGCGCCGCCTCCGGTCCCGTCCGGACGCTCCATCTGCACACCCCTTGGTGGCCGCGATCTGGCTTTCAGGACTCCAGGTTGACACCTCTACGCACCCATCGCCTACCGGAAGGGGCGGAGAGATACCGATTTGACAGGTCAACAGCGTTTACATATACCTGAAGTGGATGCTTGCCCCCGGCGTATGAGCCGTGGGGCTTTCGTGCGTCCGGAATCGGGGGACACATGGAGCAGTCGGCAAGCAGCACATCCGGGTCACCGGGGCCCGGCCCCGATCCGGACTCCCCCTCCGCAGAAGGCCTCCCGAACACCGGCGCCGCCACCGAGGCCACCGCCGACCCCGCGCCCGAATACCCCTCCCGCCGGGTCGTCCGCCGCATCATGGTCGGCCTCATCCTGGCCATGCTCACCTCGATGCTCACCAACTCGATCATCGGCACCGCCCTGCCGACGATCATGGGTGAGCTCGGCGGCCAGGACCGGCTGGCTTGGGTGGCGACGGCGGCCCTGCTGACCATGACCGCCTCCACCCCGGTGTGGGGCAAGCTGTCCGACATCTGGGGCCGCAAGCTCCTCTTCCAGATCGCCCTCGGCATCTTCATCGTCGCCTCGCTCGCCGCGGGCTTCGCCCAGGACATCAACTGGCTGATCGCCGCGCGGGCCCTCCAAGGGCTTGGCGTGGGCGGCCTGGCCACGCTGCCCAACATCATCCTCGGCGACGTCGTCTCACCGCGCGAGCGCGGCCGCTACAGCGGCCTCATCGGCATGGTCTTCGGCGTCTCCACCGTGCTCGGACCGCTGGTGGGCGGCTTCCTGGTGGACAGCCCGCTCGGCTGGCGCTGGTGCTTCCTCATCACCGTCCCCCTCGCGGTGGTGGCCTTCTGCGTCATCCAGCTCATGTTCCGCATGCCGTTCACGCCGCGCCGCAAACCCTCCGTTGACTGGCTCGGCGCGGGGTTGATCTTCAGCGCCGCCAGCACCGTGATCGTGCTGCTCAGCCTGGGCGGCACCGAGATCCCGTGGAACTCACCGACCGCTTACGGCATGGGTGCCGGCGCGGTGCTGCTGACCGTCTCCGCGATCCTGATCGAGCGCCGCGCCAAAGAACCGATCATCCCCACCCGCCTCTTCCGCGACCGCACGTTCGTGCTGGCCTCCGCGGGATCGGTGTCCGTCGGCATGATGATGTTCGGCCTCATCATCTACATGCCCCAGTACCTGCAGATGGTGCACGGGATGAGCCCCACCGTCTCCGGCCTGATGACCCTGCCGTTGGTGGGATCCTTCCTGTTCACCTCGATCGGCTCCGGCTTCGCGATCAGCGGCACCGGCCGGTGGAAGGCCTACCCGGTCGTCGGCATGGTGCTGTGCGTCCTCGGCTTCACGGTGCTGAGCCTGGCGCAGGTCGACCCCGGGCTGACCACGGTGATCGCGGGGCAGATGCTCGTGGGCCTGGGATTCGGGCTCAACATGCAGATCCTCCTGTTGGCCACCCAGAGCGCGCTCCCGGTCAGGGACATGGCCTCCGGCACCGCCTCGGTCACCTTCTTCCGGAACCTGGGCGGTGCCATGGGGGTGGCGGCCTTCGGTGCGGTGATGGTGAGCAGGCTCAACGCCGAACTCGACGCCGCCGCGGCCCGGGCACAGGAGGCGGTGGCGGCGGACGCGCTCAACGGAACCGAATCTGGTGCTGAGGAGCTGTCCATCGGCCTGGAGGAGGCCGCAGAGTCCGCCCAAGGCTCCCCCGAGCTCGTGCACTCGCTCCCCGAACCCGTACGCGAGGTGGTCGTGGGCGCCTTCGACCACGCGATGCAGGGCGTGTTCGTGGCCGGAATCCCCATCGCTGCGGCCGGGCTGATCGCGGTGTCCTTCATGAAGGGTGTGCCGCTGCGCGGCGGGGACACGAAGAGCCCGCCCGTGGCGGGCCAGAAGGACGAGGCGGCGGGGGAGGCCGCGAAGGCGGCGAAGGCCCGGAGGAGCCCCGGGGCGGGCAGGAAGCGGAAGGGCCGCAAGGCACGCCGGAGCTGGAGCGCCAAGCCCGGGAGCGCCGCTCAGAGGTAGCGGCGGAAACCCTCGGCGGAGTTGTCGAAGCCCAGGGAGGCGTAGAACCTGTGCGCCCCTTGGCGGCTCTCGTGCGAGAGGAGCTCGACCTTGTAGCAACGCGCGCGCGTGGCGCGGTCCAAGGCGTCTTCCATCAGCGCCCTACCGATGCCCTGGTACCTCGCGTCCGGGTCGACGACGAGGTTGTCGATCACCGCCCAGGGCTGGGCGTCGTGGGTCAGGTTGGCTACCACCAGCAGGTCCAGGGTCCCGATGATCTGGCCCCGGCGCTCCGCCACGATGACGGTGCGTTCGGGGTCGTTCTCCATCCGGGTCCAGGCGCGTACAGCGGCTGAGGACATGCGAACTTGCGCGCTCTGCGTATGGGTGGTGTCACCGAGTTCCCGCAGAAGTCGCAGAATCGCACCTAGGTCGGACCGAATGGCCGCGCGTATCATCATGGCTGTCGGCATCGTAGCCGACAGCCTGCGACAAGGCGGACTTCACCCTACTTTTGGCCACAAAACGCCAAGGGCGGGACCGACGGTCCCGCCCTCACGCCATATCGCCTGGGACCTCGGTCCCGAGCCGGTCAAGGCTTGCGGATGACCCGCACGCCCTCGTCGCCCGTGGGCGGCTGCTGATTGCCCTCCGGACGCCGGTAGACACCGGTGATGCCCGGGTCACCGCTGTCCTCGTCGTCGGACGGGGCCGACTGGGCCTGCTGCGGACCGCTCTGCTGCTGTCCCTCCTGGCCCGGCGCCGGTCCATCGACCCGGCCGCCCTGCGGAGCTGAGGCCTTGGGGTCACCGCCCTGGCCGCCCTCCGGCTTGGGGCCCTCCTGCTTGCCCTGCTCGGGCTTGGGCATCGGCTTGATACGCACCGTGGCCTCGTCCGGCTCCTGCTGGAGCGGGGGAACCTTGGTGGCGGCCTCCTCCTTCTCCGGCTGCTGAGCGGGCTCGGGCGCCTCGGGAGCCTTGTTGGCCGGAGCCTTGCCCTCCGGAGCCTTGCCCTCGGGCTTGGTGCCCTGGCTGGGCTGCTGACCCTTGTTCGGCTGACCCTGGCCGGGCTGCTGCTGGTTCGGCTGCTGCCCCGCCGGCGGGCTCTGGTTGGGCTGCTGGGCCTGGTTCGGCTTGCCCTTGGGCTCCTCGGCCGGGGCGGCAGCGTCCTCGCGGGACAGACCGGTCTCCAGAGCGCCTGCCTTGTCCTCGGCGGTGACCAGGTCGGCCAGCGTGGAGTGCATGTCCTTGAGCCGACGCAGGGCCTCGGCGTGCGTGGCCGTCAGCGTCGCCAGACGCCGGTCCGCCGTGTCGTGGATCTTCTTGGCCCGGGCCTCGGCCTCGCTGAGGCGCCGGTCGCCCTCCTGCTTGGCCTGTTCGCGGAGCTGGTCCGCTTCCTTCTTCGCACTCGCGACCATCTCATTGGCCTCGGTGCGCGCGGATGAGACGATCCGCTCCGCGTGCTCCTCGGAGTCCTTGCGGTGCTTGGCGACCTCCTCCTTAGCCTTCTTCTCGGCCTCCTTCACCTCGGACTCGACCCTGGAGCGACGCTCCTTGGCCTCTTCCTCGGCGATGCGGAGAATCTCCGCCATGCGCTCGCTGATCTGCTCGTGCTCAGGCTTGACCTGAGCCTTCTCCCGAGCGATCGCGAGATCGCGCTTGTACTGCTCCAGCTCGTCGTCCATCCGCTGGAGACGCTCGCGGAGGTCCTTGAACTGGTTGTCCATTCGGACGTAGTAGTCGTCGACGTGCGCCTTGTCGTAGCCACCCTTGCGCACTGTCGGGAACCTGTCTTGCTGCAGTCCGCCGCCCGGCAACATATCGCTCATGTGCCTTTCATGTCCTTAACACCGTTGACTGCACGTCGCAGATGGTGAGAGTTTCCCCGTACCCAGTTGTCACAGGAACACCCATCGGGTCGTTTCAGCGACTTCTGCCCGCGGATGTCCCATCCCGCGCCACGGGCCGGCTCGATGAGGGGTACCGGCCGAGCGCGGAGCGTAACGCCGTGGACACCGTCCAAACGACCAAGGTAGACACGCGCTGTGCCGCGGCGTCAAGAGCCCTGACGGGTACATCGCCGTGCGGACCCTGGTCACGTTCTTACTAAGGTATGCGCGATCATCCCCGTACGGGTGCAGAGCGGTCAACTTCCTGCCCTTCAGCCCCAGGGGACCTACGTTGGGAAGGGCCTTGACATGGGCAGCGAGACGGACAACCCGACCACGGGCCAGAACCCGGGGCCGTGGATCGGCGGAGCCCCTTTCGGTGAGCCGGAGATCCACGACACGGCCTGGATCGCCCCCGGAGCGATCGTTGTCGGCCGCGTCCGCCTGGGTGCGGAGAGCAGCGTCTGGTACGGGTCGGTCCTGCGCGCCGACACCGAGGACATCGTGGTCGGTGAGAAGGTCAACATCCAGGACCAGTGCGGTCTGCACTCCGACCCCGGAGAGCCCGTGATCCTGCACGACAACGTGAGCCTGGGCCACAAGGCGATGGTGCACGGTGCGGTCGTCGAGGAAGGCGCACTCATCGGTATCGGCGCGATCGTCCTCGGCGGCGCGCACGTGGGCAAGGGGGCACTCGTCGCGGCGGGTTCACTGGTCCCGCCCGGCAAGACCGTTCCGCCGAACACCCTCTGGGCCGGGCTCCCCGGAAAACCGGTCCGAGAGCTCAACGACGACGACCGGCTCGTACTGGAGCACACCCCCACCGCCTACGCCGCCTACGCGGTCCAGCACAAGGACGTCGCCTGGCGCTGAGGTTGCCGACACGGGAGTGGCCCGGACGGCATCGGTCGGCTGACAAACGGCGGGGGCGCGTACCCCGCCGACCTGCATGACCCTCTCGGGGGAGGGACCTTCGGCCCCCTCCCCCGAGGGGGCCGGCACCCCCTGGCTAACCCGGGTGAGCAGTCCACTGGTCCACAAGAGTCATGCGCTCAGGCCGCCTCCGGTCGTACCCTGGAACTCCTCGCGTTCTGTGGAAACGGTTCTGTCGCACCCGGCCCACAACCCCTCGACGCGGGTTTCTCATTTTGTCCTGCGACACCGTTGTCCCGGGAGGTGAGCCGTGATCGGTCTCGGCCTTCGCGACCGCCTCCACGACCACGTCGCGCTGGACGAGATCGAACTCTACGCCGAGGTGCTCATCGCGGTTGCCGATACCGACCGGCCGCTCAGCGCTACCGAGATCGACCGCGTCCTGGGGCTCACCTCCGCCGTACCGGCTGAGTCCGGGCAGGCCGCGGAGCCCGGAGAACAGGCCCTGGACGGGGGCGATCGGCCCGGCTCAGATCCCGCCCGGCGGCCACGGGCGGCAGGTCCCCGCGGAGCACCGGTACCCGCCCCGGACCGGGTTCCAGAGCCGTCGCCACCCGAGCCGTCCGAGCAGGACACCCACCCGGACGGGCCCACAGCGCGGGATGCCGGTACAGGTCGGGAAGACGCGTCCCCCGACCACTCTGTGCCCCTCCAGGACGACCCCCGGACCACGTCGGTCGCGCGGGCGGTACGCCGAGCGGTTCCCAAGCCCTCCAGGGAGCCGAACCCGCTGTGCAGCTCAACCCACCGCATCTACCCCTGGCCCTGCTGAGCACCGGACCACCGCAAACCCGGCATGCCTGGAATCCGCTGTGTCTCGGCCCGGCTGAGCCCGTGACCCGGGCACTCGGCCCCGTGATGGCCGGAATCGGCCCGATCCGGTACCTCCCGTCCTGCTGCGCGTGAGCCCACACGGGGTATTCCCCCTCCAGGGCCCCTCAGCCCACTGAACGGCCAGCAGCCCCTCAGGAGCCGAGATGCACGCAGGACCTTCCGACCGACCCGAGCGCGAGGGAGGCCGGGACACCGACGCGCACCCGCGCCGCCGCGCCGACGGCGAGCCCGACAACGCACGCCGGATCACCTTCACCATCGCCCTCGTGGTCACGTTCGCCTTCCTCCTGGTCACGGCGGCCGGACTCGGATGGTTCCTCTCGGACAACGGCCCCCTGTCCGACAGCCCCACCGCGGCCGACACCGACGACGAAGGCGCGGAAGACGAAGCGGACGGAGCGGAGGAGGACTCGGGCGCGGCGCCCGATCCCGTCGACGAGGACACCGTCACCGATTCCGAGGCCGGGCTCACCTACAACCTGCCCGGCGATGCCTGGGAGCGGCTCGGCGACGACCAGGTCCCGGCCGAGTACACCTCGTACGCGGTGCACGGCTCCGCGGACGACCCGGACGCCGTCATCATCACCGGAACCGAGGACCTCGGCCCCCTGGAGCCGATCGCGGTCTCAGGGGTGTCGCTGGCCCTGGACACGGCCGACGACCTGGTGACCGACGTCAGTGACCTGCGGGCCGAACCCTCCGGCGACACCGAGGTGGACGGCCTGCCGGCCTTCGGCGTGACCATGGGCGGCAGCACGGACGACGGCGAAGAGTCCTACGGCCGGTTCCTCGTGGTGGAGCTCGACGGCGACCAGGGCGCATTCATGCTCGGCCTCAACACCGGGGGCGGCGACGAGGCCACCGCCGAGGTCGACTCCGCGTTCGATTCGGTCGGCACCCTCTGATGCACGGGCGCTGACCCGGCCACCGAACGCCGGGCACCGGGACGCACTCGGCGACCCGTACGTCACGGGACTCCCAAGAGTCACGGGGATTCCGGGAGCTCAGCACCCCGGCGCGCCAGTCGCTCCGGGGTGTCCAGCTCACAGGGGAATCACCGCGCGGAGCAGGAACCCGCCGTCCTTGGTCCGCGCCCCGGACAGCGTTCCGCCGCCCAGGGCCACGCGCTCGGACAGCCCCGCCAGCCCGTTGCCGCCGCTCGCCTCCGTTTTCACGTCACGCGCGTGGTCGTTGTACACCTCGACGACGAGTCCTTTCGGGCCCTCGAAGCCCTCTCTGGTCAGCGTGAAGCCGATCTGGCACTCCTCGGCGTCGCTGTGCCGCATCACGTTCGTTCCGCCTTCGCGCACCACCCACGCGGCCAGCCCGGCGACCTTCGGTGGCAAATCCAGGCCGTCCAGGCCGGAGACGGTGCTCCTGGTACCGCCGGAGTCGAGGACCGACACCACCGAGTCCACCTCCCCTTGGAGGTCGACCTCCCGGTATCCGCTGACCGCGGAGCGCACCTGTTGGAGCGCTTGGCGGGCCAGGGTCTGGACCTCGGCCATCTCGGCACCGGCCCGGTCGGGCGCCCGGTCCACGAGCCGTCCGGCCAGCTGGGCTTTGACCGACAGAGCGGAGAGGCTGTGCCCGAGCAGGTCGTGCATGTCGCGTGCGAAGCGGAGCCGCTCCTCGGTCACCGCCAGCTGGGCGCGGGCGCGCTGCCCGGCGACCGCCTCTCGGGTGATGTCCCACAGCCAGATCATGCCGAGCGTGGTCGCGGCCAGCCCCAGTGCGACGGCGATCGAAGCGAACCACACCAGCGCGTAGAGAACCGGGTTGAGCGCGCTCAGGCCCCCCTCGTGCTGGAAGAAGGTCGGCGCCAGCGGCAGCGGTGACAGCAGGAGAACGACGGTGACGTAGACGGAAGTCCGGCGCGGGGCGAGGAAGGCGCCGAGCGCCCACCAGGCGGCGATCGTGAACATTGCGTTGAGCGGGCTGTGGAGCAGTACGGCGGTGACCGCCAGCAGGACGAGCGAGGCCCAGTAGAGCTTCGGGGACGGCTGCCGGTTCCCGTCCATCCGCTCGATGAGCAGCACGATGAGCAGCACGGCGATGATCGCGGAGAGAAGCACACCGACCGCCGAAGGCCATACCGCTAGGCCCTGGCTGGGGGCGTAGACCACGTCCAACACGGGAAACGCGATCACGACCAGGGTGGTGAAACCGAGGACGACCGTGATGATGTGCCGGGCGGTCCGGATCCGGCGGTCCCGTCGCTCGTCGTCGGTGAGCGCGGGCACCGTGTCCCTGAGGCCGTCTTCGTCCTGGTTCACGGCCTCTCGTGCGGCCGGTGCCGTCTGCGCGGTCGGACGGTGGTCCTCGGAGGTACCGGCGGACCGGGTTCCAGGGGTACCGTCCGTCCTGGGGCGGCCGGGCGGGCTGACCTGGGTCGCACCGTTCTCGTTCAAGACAACTCCCGGTTGGCGGGGCCCTCCGGACAGGGGAAGGACGGCTCGGAGCAGGAAGCCGCCGTCGTTGGTTGGGACCGCCGCCAGTGTGCCACCTCCCCGGTTGATCCGTTCGGTGAGCCCGGCCAGACCGCTGCCGGAGTCTTCGCGATCCCCCGCAGGCACCTCCGCACGGTCGTTGGTGATCTCCACGACCAGCTCCCCTGGCGCCTGCTCGGCGCCCTCCGCCACGGTGAAGGAGATCCCGCAGCGGCGGGCGTCGCTGTGCCGGAGCACGTTCGTACCACCCTCACGCACCACCCAGGCGGCCAACGCGGCCGTGTCCGGCGGCGCGGCCAGGCCTTCCAACCCGGTGACAGTGGCCGTGGTGCCGTTGGCCGCCAGGACCGCGCTGACCGAACCCACTTCGTCCTCGAGATCGATGTCCCGGTAGCCGCGCACCACCGAGCGCACTTGGCGCAGCGTGCCGCGGGCCAGCTCGTGCACCCCGTCGATCGCCGTCCGCGCCCCCGCCGGGTCGCTCCGCACCAGCTGCCCGGCTCTTCGCGCACCGGCCTCCAGCGCGCCCAGTTTGTGTCCCAGCAGCCCCTGCATCTCTTCGGTGAACCGGAGCCGCTCCTCGCTCACGGCGAGCCGGGACCGCGCCTGTTCACCGGCGGTCGCCTCCCGGACCCCGTCCCACAGGCGGAAGTTGACGAAGCAGTAGAGGGCGAGGTTCACGCCGAAGAAGGCCGCGAACAGGAACGCCCCCAGGACGTAGACGAGTGCGGAGGTGGACTGGAGGTCGACGGGGGAGAACAGGAGGTTGAGCCAGGGCAGGACCACCAGGGCGGCGGTCACCCGCAGGGCACGTTCCCGGGGGGTCAGGAAGACCGCGATCGACCAGATGGAGGCGCAGACGAAGAAAACGTAGGGGGTGAACCACATGAGGGCGCACACCAGGACGAGCAGCCCTGCCGCCGTCCAGTAGCGGCGGGGCGCGGGGGTTCGCCGGCCGTCCATCCGGTCCCGGACCAGCAGGAACATGAGGACCGCGAGAGCCACCGAGACCGGGACGGCGGCCCAGGCCAGGAGTTCGGTGACGGGACCGGGCGGCGGGTCTTCGGGCGCGATCCGGCTGATGAGCGCCCCGAGCACGGTCCAGTACGGCACCATCAGGGCCACGAACGCCGTCGCCCACACGCAGTACCTGCGCGCCCGCCTGAGGGTGCGGGCCAGGCGCGTATTGGGCACCGGCCCCCCGGTCAGGGCGGAGACCGCGGATTCGCCGCCCCTGCCCGGGCCCTCCGTCTCCCCGGTACCGGGGCCGGTGACGGGCGGCGCCGCGGGGCCGACGGTCCCGTCCGATGCCGTGTCCGTGTGACTCACAGCATCCCCCTCCTGGCTGCCCGGCCCTGTAGACCGCCCGGCTCATTCAACGGTAAAACCCGACGGCCCCCGCCGGGCGGTTGTCCACAGGCCGGCTTTCCAACTGGTGTGCGGCACCTGCCCGGCACCGGTCACGGCCGCCGTGCACGAAGCGGCGCCGGGAGACCCCCGTCCCGGTCTCCCGGCGCCCGCGGCTCCGCTGGGCACCCACCTCACCGGGCCGACGACCGCTGACCGCCACCCATGCCCGGCGCCCGACGCCCGGCACCGGTCACGGCTGCCGGGGGTCCCAGCGGAAGTAGCGGCGGACCAGCAGCGACAGAACCGCGATCCACCCGAGCATCAAGCCGATGGAGGGCAGTGCGCTCAGCCACAGTCCCCCGAAGCCCAGCGCCTCGGCGCCCTCCACGCCGCCGAACACGTCGTGACCGGAGTAGGCGGCCTGCGCCATTTCGACGGTCGGGACGACCGGCAGCAGCTGCGCGACCTGGCGCACGCTGTCGCCCATGGCTTCCAGCGGCATGATGATGCCGCCGAGGTACAGCAGGATCAGCAGCGGCACCATCGCGGCCATCTGCGCAGCTTCGGCGTTGCGGACCAGCGGCGTGATGAGGAGGCCGATCAGCGACATGGCGACGACGCCGAGGAAGACCGAGAACACCAGCATGAGGGGATCGGCGGGCAGGAGCTGGCCGACAGCGAAGAGCGCCGCCACCACCAGGGCCGTGACGGCCAGCGAGACCACGAAGACGAACATGATCATCGCGCCGAAGATCGCCGACTGCGGGACCCCGCTGACTCTGAGCCGCTTGAGGACGAGGCTTTCGCGGCGTGCGGTGAACACGTTGGAGGCGTGCCCGATCCCCAGGATGACGCCGATGCCGCCGATGGCCCCGGCGAGGCCGAGTTCCGTGGTGGTGAAACCCTCGAACAGCTCAGGCGAGGGGCCCGCCAGCGCGGGCAGGAACATGATCAGCGGCAGCACCACGTACATCCAGGCGGTCTTGTAGCGCAGGAAGAGCGTGATCTCGGTGCGGGTCAGGCGCAGGGCCTGCCGGACCCAACTGGTGGCGGGCCGCGCGGTCCGGCCCTGCGGCCGGGTCCGGGAAGTGGTCGTGCTCATCGGGTGCTCCTGGGTCAGTCGTGTGGACGGTCTCGCGCCTCGGCCGTGCGGTCGCGAGGGGCGGGTTCTCGGGTCTGCGGTTGCGGGGGTTCTCTGCCCGGCGCCGCTGTTAGGGCGTGACCAGGTCGGAGGCGCCGTCCGCGACCTGCAGGAACACGTCCTCCAGGGAGGCGCCGCGTACCTGGAGGTGCTGCAGGGAGGAGCCCCGCTCCGCGGCCCAGGCGATGAGCGCGGCGACCGCGTGGTGGGCGCGGTCGGCGACGTCTCCCTCCCTGACCGTGTAGGTGGCCCACAGGGCCTGGTCGCGGGTCACCACCTCGAACCCGGCTCCGTCGACCTCGGGCAGGTCCGCGGTGCGCACGTCGCTGGGGAGCAGGAAGCTCACCCGGTCGCCCCAGCCCGCGAGGACGCTGGACAGGGTGCCCTCCACCCGGATCTCGCCGCGGTGCATGATCGCGAGGCGGTCGGCGAGCCGCTCGGCCTCCTCCAAGTAGTGCGTGGTGAGCAGGACGGCTACGCCGTCGTCTTTGAGGTCGCTGATGATCTTCCAGGTCGCGTGCCGCGCCTCGGGGTCCATCCCGGTGGTGGGTTCGTCGAGGTAGAGGACGTCGGGGCGGGTGATGAGCGCGAGCCCGAGGTCGAGGCGGCGCTTCTGCCCGCCGGAGAGCTGGCGGACGGGGACCTTGCGCTTGTCGGCGAGGTTGATCAGTTCGAGGATCTCGTCGACCCCTCGCTGCGCGGCGGCGAGGTCGCGGCCGAGGAGGAGCGTCTCCTCGACCCGCAGGTCCTCCATCAGCCCGCCGCCTTGGAGGACCGCGTTGGTGCGCTCACGGACCCCGGTGGGCTGGCCGAAGGGGTCCTGGCCGAACACCCGGACGGCGCCGGAGCCGGGACGGCGGAAGCCCTCCAACGTCTCGATGGTGGTGGTCTTCCCTGCCCCGTTGGTGCCGAGGAGCGCGAAGAGCTCTCCGGGGCGGATCTCGAAGGAGATGCCCTTGACGGCCTCGAAGTCGCCGTAGCTCTGCCGGAGGTCGCGGACGACCACCGACGGCCCGACGGTGTCCCCGGGGGCGTGGGTCGATTCGGCCGGTGCGGTGCTCGCTGTCGTCGTCATGCAGTACAGCGTCCCGCGAGCCGGGGGTACGGAGACAGACGCCGCTGTCACCGGCCTTGGATGGCAACTGCCCGGGGCCGGTACTGACAAATGTCATCCCGGCCCGCTGGCGGCACTCCGGCGACCGGACATGGATTCGTTCCCGGGGAGCCCGGTGTGCGTCCGCGCCCGCACGTGCCCCTACGTCACCTCACGTGCGGACGCGGTCGCGGCCGCCGCCTGGCCGGGCCCGTCCCCTCACTACTCACGTCGGGCCCGGACTTGCGACGGTTGTTTACTTTGTACATGAATTTTCTTCGAACCGAGAGGCGAATACGACATTCGAATCTGAATCGAATCCCGGGTTGGCACATTGGTCGTTTTCTTCTTAGGAAACATCGTCCTAAGGGAGATAGTTCGAAGGCCCCGAGAGACCGGGAGCAGGGGCCAAGCGACCACCCCGACCACGGGTACGATCGACCACGCCACAGGCAGTGACCAGCCCCCGGCCGACGACGCAACCGACCGCAGGCCGAGTTCCGTTTCCACACAGGCGGCGCCGCCGAGAAGGGCTTTCGTACGCGGATGGAAACGGAAACCGATTCACTGGAAAAGCGAGGGACTGACGTCGGAACGCGCCATGGCACGGTCACTCGGCCCCGGACCGAACCGATGACCGGGGCCGCCGCTCAGGGACCAGGGCGACCAACCGGGCGCCGAACGCCTCCAGAGGACCCCGGTCGAACCGGTGCAGCCACAGCCTCGACCCGGCCACCAGCAGCACGGTGATCCCGAGCCAGCCCCCGAAGATCCAGGCGTCCAGTGCGAGGCCTTCGACGCCCCGATCGTCCAAGTACCGGCTGAGTCCCATCCCCCAGCCGTAGAACAGCCACGAGGCCGCCACGTTCTGGAGGATGTAACAGGTCAGCGCGGTACGCCCCACCGCCCGCAGGGATCGGACCACCTGCCCGGTCGGGCGTACGCGCTCCAGCAGCCAGCCGGTCAGGCCGATGTAGCCGAGGATCAGCACGATGGGAAACACGTAGCGGGCCATCGGAGAGAGCAAGAAGATCTGGCTGGCCAGGATGTTGAGCGGCAGCCCCAGGCCGAACCCCCAGAGCACCATGCGGGTGCGGATACCCCGCCCGGCGGCGCTGTCGTCGAACGCCCCGGCCCGGTAGAGGCGCACGCCCAACAGGAACAGGAACACCATCATGGGGAACGCCATGACCACCTCTCCCCGGGTCAGGAAGAACCCCGTGAAGCGGTCGGCCACCTGGTCGAGGTAGGGGCCATCGAGGTAGAGGGCTTCGTACTCGTCGAGGCGGCCCTGCGCACGGTCAGGGCGCTCTCCCCGCCCCGGTTCCGTCAAGGCCCACAGCACGGCCATGGTGGACATGAGCGCCAGATGGATACCCAAGGCCGACCACATCACCACCGAGCGGACCCGTTCGGAGCGGCCCAGCAGCCAGATGACCAGGAGTGCGGTCACCGCGTAGCCCATGAGCACGTCAGCGGCGAACACCAGGACCACGTGCAGGGCGCCCTCCAGGAGGAGCAGGGCGGCGCGCCAAGGGTGCCTGCCCGGCCAGCGCCGCCCGGAGGCCCGCGCGGCCCGGAACTGGACCGCCAGACCGACCCCGAACATCAGGGCGAGCAGGGAGAAGAACGAGCCGTTCACGAACACGGTCCTGGCGTCCTCCACCCAACGGTTCCCCTCACCCGAGGAGAGGTCGAAGTAGATGATGTTCATCGCGAGCGTGCCGAGGATGGCGACGCCGCGCAGGACGTCCAAGAGCAGGAGCCGGGGCGGGGGCGTGAGTGCGGGATCGATGGGTTGCGGTACGGGCACGGCCGTCGGCCCGGGTGTGGTGTCCATGCCCGGAAGCCTGCGAGCCGGAGCTACCCACGCGCGTCTGCCAAAGGGGATATCCGGTTCCGTATGCCGTTCGGCAGACGAGGGGAAGGGGGCTGCTGGCGCACCATAGAACGTATGGAGACACGAGCAGACTTCGGCACAGTTAGTAACGCCGTGGGCCAGCGGTGGCGCAGACTACCGATCACCGCTCAGGACACCCTCCTGGCCGGGGTCTGGATGCTGGCGTTCCTGGTCATGGGGGTGAGCGGGCCTTGGGGGTGGTCGTTGGGCGCGCCTTGGACCACGCTGATGGAACTGCTGACCTGCCTACCCCTAGTGCTGCGCCGACGTTACCCGCTGAAGGTCGCGCTCGCCGTCGGCGCGCTCATGATGCTGACACTCGGGATCTCGACAGACGTCCACCCCCTAACGCTGGCGCTGGTCGCCTACGCCGGCGGTTCAGCTGCCTTCCACGGGACGCCGATGTCGGCCCTCGTTCCCCTGTCCACCGGCTGGTTCCTGCTGTTCTTCCACCTGGTGGGGCATGGTGACCTGTCCCCGGAACCGGCGGACCAGCTCGTGATGATCGCGGTGATGGGAGCACTGCCCGCGATCATCGGGTACCTGTTGCGGCTGCGCGCCGAGCGCACCGAGCAGCGGCTGCGGGCCACGCGGGCGCGGGCCCAGCAGGAACGCGCCCGGGAGCGGGCGCGGATCGCCCGGGACGTGCACGACATAGCCGGCCACCACCTGAGCGCGATCCGCCTGCTCGCCGTGGGCGGCCGGGAGTCGTTGAAGAGGCCGGACGCGGACCCCGACGCCGTGTTGGCGGGGATCGCCGACGCGTCGGGGCGGGCGGTCCGCGAGGTCCGGGAACTGCTGGACCTGCTGCGGAGCGACCGCCTCGACGAACCCGCCCCCGCGGACGTGCGCCTGGACGACATCCCCCCTGCTGGTGTCCGCGCTGGACGGGAGCGGGGTCGAGGTGGACCTGGTGGTGCCGTACGGGGTGAGCAACGGGGTACCGGCCAGGGTGGAGGCGGACGCCTACCGGATCGTGCAGGAGTCGCTGGGAAACGTGCTGCGGCACTCCTCCGCACGGCACGCGGTGGTGCGGCTGGCCCGGCGCAACGGCGAGTCAGGCGTGGTTCGGCAGCTGGTGGTCACGGTGGAGGACGACGGTTCGGCACTGCCCGAGGATGACGTCCCGGAGTCCACGGGCATGGGCCTGCGGGGGATGCGGGAACGCGCCGAGGAGCTGGGCGGCTCCCTCGAGGCGGGTTTCAGGCGCGGCTCCGGCTGGCGGGTCCGGGCCTTCCTGCCGCTCGTCGGGGGACGGCAGGGTGCCGAGGATGAGGAAGCGGACCGCACCGGCCCTGGCGGCTCCGACCCGGGGGTACGGGGAGAAGTACGGGACGAAAGTGGGGACCGGACGTGATCAGGGTGCTTTTGGCGGATGACCAGCCCGTGGCGCGCGAGGGGCTGCGGATGCTCTTCGGCTCGGTGCCGGACGTGGAGGTGGTGGGTGCCGCCGCGCACGGCCGTGAGCTGCTGACGATGGCGCGGCGGCTGCGGCCGGACGTGGTGTTCACCGACATCCGGATGCCCGGAATGGACGGGGTGACGGCGATGCGCGAGCTGGCACGGCTGGACCCGTCCCCGCCGACGGTCATGCTGACCACGTTCGACATCGACGAGTACCTGTTCGGCGCACTCCAGGCCGGGGCGATCGGATTCCTGCTGAAGGAGAGCGAGCCGGAACTCTACGTGGAGGCGGTCAGGGCGGCGTACAAGGGCCAGGGGGTGATCGACCCCCGGGTGACCCCGCGGCTGGTGAGCCGGTTCGCGGAGACGTCGCCCCGGACCCCGCCGACCCGGGCCGCCGACCTCACCGAACGGGAGCGCGAGGTGCTGCGTCTGGTGGCCATGGGCCACAGCAACGCGCGGATCGCGGAGGAGCTGAGCATCACGCCGGGGACCGCGAAGATCCACGTGACCCGGATCCTCACCAAGCTCGGCGTGGAGAGCCGGGTACAAGCCGCCGTGTACGCGTACCGGTACGGCCTCGCCACCTGGGCGGACACCTTCGAAGGAACCTGAAGCACAAGAGGGGAATCCAGAGAACCCCAAGGAATCGGTCTTCGGCCAGAACCAGAAAACACTTGCCAGATGATTCAACGGTAGTACTTTGGTCCGGGCCTCAGCCGCTCACAGTAACGACAGGACATCGGTGCCTTCCGAGAACACTGAGAACCCTGCACACTCCACCCCCGCCGAGTCCGAAGCCGCGCTCCCCACACCGAAGCTCGCCTCACGGATCGGACGCAAGGCCTTCCCCCTGTACACCTCCATGGTGGCCGCCCTGGCCGGGACCATGGTCACCGCGGGCGTACTGGGCAACACCAGAACCGAGGAACTCGCCGCGCACGCCCTGGTGACCGCTGTTCTGGGCCCCGTCGTCATGGTGCTCCAAGGGGTTCAACGCGGCTCCATGCCCTTCGTCGCGGAGAACGAGGACCATCCTGGGGTCCTCGCGGCCACCGTGCGCGACGGCACGTGGGTCGCGCTCCTCTCCGGGCTCCTGGGGGGCTTGGCCGTGCTCTCGGTCCCCCTGCTGGCCGGGGTGATCGGGGTGGCCGAGGAGACCCGGGCGGCGCTGGGCGCCTACCCCCTGCTGATGGCGGCCTACGCTGTCGTCGCTGCTCTGAGTGCGTCGGCCACCGTGCTGCTCACCTCGCTGGGCCGCAGCAAGACCGTCATGGTGCTCGGGCTGACCACCACGGCCCTGTCCGTCGTGGTGATCCCGGTGCTGGTCCTGGGTCTGGGCCCCGCACCCGCCCTCGGCCTGTTCGGCGCGGGGGTGGCCACGCTCCTGGTGGGGTGTGTCGTTCTGGTGATCAAGTTCGCCACGGTCAGCAGGCTCTCCGTGCTCGGCGGGCAGAGCGTCCTTCCGCGTGCGCCCCGGTGGTCCCGGATCTGGGAGATGACCAAGGTCGGCGCCCCCACCGGCTCGACCCTGCTCGTCAAATCGGTGGCCTTGAGTGTCGTGGTGCTGGTCGTGGCGCGAGCCGGTGCCGCCGACGCGGCCGCGCACCAGCTCCTGGTGATCACCGCGAACTTCGTTTTCCTGCCCGCGTTGGCGACCGGCCAGGCCGCCATCCCCTTCATCGTCCGGGCGGTCAAGAACAGCGACGGTCTACAGGCGCGCAGGACGCTGCTGGCCGCCTACGCCGTGGCCGTTCCGGTGACCGGCCTGGTTCTGGTTGCCGTCCCGGTGTTGATCCAGCCGTTCGCGGAGCTGATGAGCCACGATCCCGCGGTGCGGTCCGTGATGGTCTCGCTGGTCCCGCTCCTACTGCTCATGGCGCTGGCGGACAATCTGCAAGTGGTGTCCGGCATGGGGTTGGTGGCGCTCAAGCGGACCACCCCGTCGATGTACACCTTCCTCGTCTGTTACGGGATCCTCGTGGCGGCGTCGCTGCCCGTATCCGCTGCGGCCGGGATCGCCGGCGTGTGGTCGGTCTACGCCCTGACCACCGCCGGCCTCGTGGTCGGTCAGGGCATGACCTTCCTGCGGGTGAGCAGGGAGATCTCGACTACTCCCTGAACAGCTCGAGGCTGCCAGCTCGTTCCGTTCGCACCGGTGCGTGCAGGCCCCGTACCGGCCGCGGCGGAACCATCCCCTCTTCCGCCACGGCCGGGGCTGCTCCACCCCTCCGGTCAGGCCTGGGTGGAGAAGCGGAGGACGGCGCCGATCCCGCCTTCGAGCTTCACCTCGGCCGCCGGGACGAGTTCGAGTCCGGCGCCCGTGGTGGCCAAGGCGCGCGGGATCGCCGCCCTCGCCGGTTCGGACCGGGGCTCGGAGACCCCCATATCGCGGAGCTCCTGCGCCGTGAGGGCGACCTGCTCGCCCAGCTCACCGATGAAGACGTCACGGTCGGCGCCGGGCAGGTCGTCGTTCCAGAGCAGCGTCTCCACCTGGCCGCGCTGGAGTGCGCGCAGCACCGTGTTCATGCCCTCCGCGGCGGTGCCGTCCGCGCGCCCGCGTCCGAGCGCGTCGACCGTCTCGCGCACGTGCTCGGCGGATCTCGCGTCGAGCTTCTCGGCCAGTTCCGCATCGAGCGGTGAGTTCTCCGAGCCCGCCGCGCGTGCACCCGACTCCAGGTCCGCGATCCGGCCCGCCAAGCGGTCGGGCAGGCTTTCGGCGAGGACCCCGCGCACCTGGATCTCCCCGGCCAGGGCGATGATCTCGGCGCGGCTTGCGTCCGCGGCCTTGGCGACCGCCTCCGCCACCAGGTCGGTGTTCTGCCCCACTTGCTCGTCCACCGCGCGCTGCATCTGGTTGTGGTGGTAGCCGCCCTCGCGGACCTTGTGTACGGGCTTGTCCTCGCCCTCGACCCGGCGGAACTCGGTGCGCCCGTCGGCGTACTCCGTGGTCACGTCGGCTCCGATGCTGTCGACCACCACGAGCACGTGGGGCACGTGCCGGTGCTCCGCCGCCATGTACGGGAGCGGATCGGGCAGGTCGCCCACGCTCACCTGGTAGTCCTGCGGCGGCCGGGCCACCGTGGAGTCGAACACGACCTTGTCCCCGGCCGCGTACACGACCTGGCCGTGCGGACCGGGTACGCCTTCGGTGCGGCCGACCACACCGTCCATGGCTGCGACGGTCTCCTCGGAAGCGCCCTTTTCCAGCAGTTCCGTACGGGCCTGGTCCCAGCGCAGCCTGATCGCGTGTTCGGCGTCCTCCGCGTCACGCGAGGCGTTGATGAACAGTGACGCCATCGGTGCGGGACGGTCGTACAGCGGCTGCAGGAAAGTCAGATCCATGTTCGGTCCTCGCTCATTCGGTTCGGGGAACCTATACGGGGTCCGTACGGTCTCTACTCCCGCCCCTGCCCACGCATACGGGCACCAATCATGGGAGCAGCCACGGAACGCGTGTGTCCTGTGGCACCCTTCCGACCGCGTCAACCAGCGGAAACACTCGCCCTGCCCGACCTCGGCACCGGGCAGGGCGAGTGCGGCACGGGGTTGATGGAGGTCCACGAACAGCCGGACCGCGGGCACCGCCAGAAGGAGGCCGGGTAGCTCCGCGAGATGGCGCAGAGCGCCCGCCGCATCCGCGCCTCCAGGTCCTCGACGGTGTTCTCCGCTATCGGATCGATATCGGCTACGCCCTGGTAGAAGGCGTAGAACCGGCGGATGCCCGGTGCCCACATCACCCACCAGAGCCGCCCGTACCGCCGGTACAGCTGTTCGGCCGCCGCGTACTGGTTCCGGTCGTCGCTGGCGTACCGGCCCACCGGCATCACCGCCCCGCCCTGCGGCCCGGTCGGCACGGGCCGTCGCCCCCGCCGGTCACAGTTCCCATCACTCCACCCTGCCCTTCGCCCCTCGGAGCTCTCCGCTGTCCTTTGGCTCCACCCTGGAACCGTCCGCCGAGAAAGGCCAGGGAAACAACGGGGCGGATGCTGAATGGTCGAATCGGTTGCGGGCGGTTGAGCGGCTGTTGCACTCTGGTTGAGTTGGTTTACCCCCGGTTGAAGTGGGTGGCTTCGTGAGCGGTCGCCGCAAGGAGAAATGGGCCCGCGTCGGACGCGAGCTCGCGCGCCTGCGCGCCCGCGCCAAAATGACACAAACGCAGGTGGGGACACTCGCCAACGTGGTCTCGGCCCAGGTCTCAGCGTGGGAGAACGGTAAGCGCGGGATGACCGAGAGCCAAGCGGCCGCGCTCGACCAGGCGCTCAACGCCAATGGTCGACTCGTACGCGTGTGGGAACGCGAAAATTCGGGCGAAAATCTCCCAGCGTGGTACGAAAGGTCGCGAGATTTTGAACGCCGGGTCTCCATGCTGCGCGAGTACCAGTGCCAGATTTTCCCAGGACTGATCCAGACCGAGGATTACGCCCGCACGGTCATCCGCGACTCACTCCCATGGACCTCCGCAGCGGAGGTAGAGAAGATGGTGATGTCGAGGATGGCGCGACAGGAGATCCTGGCGAGGGATCATCCACCTCTGGTGGGTATTGTGGTGGAGGAGTTCGTCCTGAGCCGGATTGTTGGTGACGAACGCGCCCAAATCGACCAGCTGGATCACGTGCTCAAGCTGATCGAGGAGCGCAGGATCGACTTCCAAGTCATGCCCTCGAACAGCGGACGACACCCCGGCACGGCCGGCCCGTTCTGCATCTACACCTTTCCGGATAACCCCATGCTCGCCTCCGCTGAGTACGCGGGCGGCGAGGTGGTGATGGACGACCCGAGGAAGGTGGAAAACCGCATGACGATCTTCGGACTCATACAGGCTGAGGCACTGTCCCCGAAATCCTCCGCGGAACTGATCAGGAAGGTCAGGAAGAACATTGAAGATTAGTCACGACGGGCGCCCGTGGCACACCAGCAGCTACAGCTCTGGTGAAGGGCGTTGCGTCGAGGTGGCTGAGGGATCGACCGTCCTGGTACGCGACTCCCAGAACCGAGGACTCAGGCACGTCGAATACCCCGCCCACGCCTGGGCCGCATTCCTGCAGAACATGAAGAACACTCACTAAGGCGCCTCGCCCCAGCCCTTTCATGGCCGACCGGCTCGAACCGGTCGGCCATTGCTCTTTCCGAATCCCTGCAAAATCCAACAACCCGGATATACGGGATTTTTCAGACTCGACAGGAAAAACGTCGCAACCCATTCTTCACAGCACCTGACCTGCTACGGAGCACCGCGGGTGACAAATTCTCTGACTTCCTCAACGAAAACCCCGCACCCCACCGCCGCGACCCTCTAAAGTTCTACTCGAAGAAAGGTTGACAGTGCGGCCCCGCGACACTTTGGCAAGCGCCCGGGCAGTGGCCATCAGCACACAACCTTGAAGAAAAGGACTGTCGGCGTGCGCGATTGGACCGGTGCCCTCTTCCGCCATGGCCTGAACCGGGAAACGGCCCTCTTCGCCGCCCCGGTCGGCCGGTCACGCCTGCCAACACCGCTCAACCCGCGTGTCCGCCACTACACACCCCTCCGCTACTTCCGCCGTACCGCCCCTCAGCCACTTCCAACAGCTCCAGGGGGCGATCGCGTGACCACTTTCCCCGGTTTCTCCAACGTCCGCCGCAGCTACCCGGGCGGCCTCGCCGACCTCTCCCGCGCCCGCCGCGACCTCGCCCGGGACCTGCGCGGCTTCGACCCCGACCTGGTCGGCACCGTTCAGCTGTGCCTCAACGAGCTGCACGCCAACGCCTGCAAGTACGGCCACCCCCGCGCCCCCGTGCTCTGCCAGCTGACGCTGGCGGGCGCCCGGCAACTGTCTCTCACCGTGTTCAACCAGCCCGGCCCGGACGACAGCGAGCCGCGGATCCCCACGGAGCGCTCCGCGGACGAATGGGACTGGGCCGAGGGCCAGCGCGGGCTGCTCCTGGTGCAGAACCTCGCTGACGGCTGGGGCCACCACACCTGGCCGCGCTGGTCCGGCCTGGGGACGCTCGTCTGGGCCGACTTCCACCTGCCCGCACGCCACCTGCATCCGGTCTGACCGGTCCCGCAGCGTCCCCGAGCCGCCCTCCCCTGCGGCCCGGTTCCCTCCACACAACAGAAAGGGAACCCGCACCCAGCGCAGAGCACGAGATACCCCTCAGACTCATCCGCGACGCCCCCGCAGTGGTCGCTCGAAAATATCCGGAGGACTTGACGGCCTTGGGAACTTACGAGTGGCAGAGCGACTTCGCCCGCAAGTACGTGGGTATCGGAGAGGAGAAGGGCCGGATGGAAGAGGCCACCCAGAGCCTCCTCCGAGTCCTCACATCGGTCGGCGCCACCGTCTCCGACAGCGCCCGCACCCGCATCGAGAACTGCACCGACCTGGACACCCTCCACCACTGGTTGGACAGGGCCGCCGCGGTCAAGGATGCCGAAGAGCTCTTCGGCTCAAGCCTCAGCAGTCACCGCGGATGGGCGGGAACGGTTGAACCGCTCCCCGCTCAGCCCGTCACCAGGGCTACCGCCGCCTCCACCGCCGCACGCTGCGGGGCCGGGTCCGCGTCCTCCGGGAGGCGGGCACACGTGAGCCACAGGCCGTCCACGAACACGAGCAGCAGCTCCGTGAGCGCGGCCGGGTCCTGAGCGGACACCAGCTCTCCCCGGTCGCGCGCGTACTCCAAAGCCTTCCCTAGGTTCTCCCTGGCCAAGGCGTCCAACTCGGCCAGCACTTCGGCGAAGGCCGGATCGACGGCCGCCTTGGCGTAGAAGGCGGCCCAGATGCGCGCCTGCGCCCGTCGGCGTTCGTCCGTGGGCAGCAGATCCAGGAGCACCTGGCGTAGCCCTTCGGCAAAGGTCAGTTGGGTCGGTCCGATAGGGAAACGGGCGAACCTTTCGAACACCTCGTCCATGGAAGTCCGCAGCGCGAAGTGCAGCAGCTCGTCCTTGGTGGCGAACTCCCGTTGCACAGCGCCCACCGAGAGCCCCGCCTCGGCGGCGACCACCCGGACGCTGACCCCCTCCAGCCCTTCGCGGGCGGCGATGCGGTGGAGCGCCTCGGCGACCTGGCCTCGGCGGCTTTCCCTGTCTACGACCTTCGGCACCCGGTCATTCTGGCACACTCCGACATGTTGATACAGTTGTATCGATACGGACGTATCAACTGGAGGTCCCATGACCGAACCCGCTCGAACCCGCCACCCCGCCCGAACCGCACTCCTTGTACTCGCCGGGCTTCTCGCCCTCCCCGGGACCGCCGCGACCCTGCTGGTCCTGCTTCCACCCGTGTCCTGGGGCGGCTGGCAGTACGCGCTGCTGGCCCTCGAGTTCTCCCTGTTCCTCACCCTCCCGGCCGCCCTCGGGCTGGTTCTCGCACTCCTCGCGGCCCGCAAACGGCGCCGCAGCGACAGCCCTGACCCAACCGGCGGCCGACCAGCGGACCACCGCCGCACGGCACCCCTCGTCCTCGCCGGAATCAACGCCGTCCTGCTCGTCGCCGCCCTCGTCCCCTCCGCGTCGCTCTGGTCCACGGCACGCGGCGAAGGCGCGCAACTCAGCCTCGGGGAGTACACAGCGGGGTTGGCCGACTCCGCCGACCGCGAACCCCGCACCCTCGAGTACACCAGCGTCGACGGCGGGCCCCTGGAGCTGGATGTCTGGGAACCGGCCCGACCGGCCGCCGGTCCCATGCCCGTCGTGGTCAACATCCACGGGGGCGCGATCGACATGCCGCAGAGCCTCCTCCCCCGCTGGGACACCTGGCTGGCCGACGGCACGGACCCCTCCGGTGCGAGCGCCGACAACCCCTCCTCGGAGGAACGCGTGGTGTTCGACGTCGACTACCGCTTCTTCCCCGACGACGACTGGGCCGCCCCCGTGCGCGACGTCCGCTGCGCGCTCGGCTGGGTACACGAAAACGCGGCCGAGTACGGCGGCGACCCGGAGCGCATCGCCGTCACAGGACAGTCCGCGGGCGCCCTGCTGGCGCTGCTCGCCACCTACACCACGGACCACGCGCCCAGCTGCGACACCGAGGTCCCCGAGGCCGCGGCGGTGATCGCCTGGTACTCGGCCACGGACGTGACCGCGGACGCCCCCGACTTCCCCTGGCGGCTGCTCCGCTCCCCGGTCAACGACGAACTCGTGGAGCTGGAGGAGCGCATGATGGGCGGTTCGGTCGACGAGGTACCCGAGGAGTACGCGGCGATGTCCCCCGTCGGCCACGTCGACGCGGACACCCCGCCGACCCTCCTGCTGACCGCCGGGCACGACCTCTTCGTCAGCCCCGACGACAACCGGCTCATGGCGGAGCACCTCGATGCGGCCGGCGTCCCGCACCACCACCTGGAACTCCCCTGGACGGAGCACATGTACGACCTCAACTGGGGCGGCTTTGCCAGCCAGGTCACCCGGCACAGCATCGACGGCTTCCTCGCCGAGCACCTCTGACCCGCCGATCCGGCTGCCCTCACCGACGAGGGCGACCCGTGGGCCCCGGACAGCACGGAGGGCGGGGTGCCTCTGGCACCCCGCCCCCTGCGCGCGGATTCCGGACTCGTCCGGTGAGCACCTCAGCCCTCAGGCATCAGCGGCCCTCAGGCGTCTGCGGTCTCCTTCTCCTCGCCGCCCTCGGCCTGGTTCTCACCCTTGACCGAACGCAGCAGCAGCTGGGAGACGTCGACGACCTCGAGCGACTCCTTGGCCTCACCGGAGGACTTCTTCTCGTTGATCGCGTCGCCGAGCATGACCTGACAGAACGGGCACGCGGTGGAGACGGTGTCCGGGTTGGTCGTCAGCGCCTCGTCCACACGCTCGGTGTTGATGCGCTTGCCGATCCGCTCCTCCATCCACATGCGGGCACCACCGGCGCCGCAGCAGA
>NZ_BAAGZJ010000100.1:0-28090 GCF_054778635.1 Nocardiopsis nanhaiensis | reverse complement strand
AGTTCTGGCAGGGCGGCACCACCAGTGCCGCTAACATCCAGCCGTTGTGTGCGACCCATAACCAGATCAAGCACCGGTGGGCGGTGCGCACCGACCGCCGGATGTGGTCGGGCCGCAACCGAGGCCGTGGCCGGGGTGGGGACACGGATACGGGTGGGGATGGGGACCCAGCCCCACACCGGCACCCGTAACCATCCACCCCCGCCCCGCCCCCCAATCACCGCGCTTGCGCCGGGTCTCTACCCCCACGTGGCCAGAACCCGAATCAACCCTTGGCCCCGCCCTGCCCTCGGGGTGCCGGTCCCGAGTCGCCCACACCCGGGGGTGGGTGTGAGCCCTGGTCCTGGAGTCACTCTCACCCCTGTTTTTGCCTCCAACAGGGGGGGGCTCACCCACCCCCAGGCACCGACCGGCCCCAGACACCGGCACCCAGACCGGCCGGGGTTCGCCGCACACCATGACCAGCCGCGACACCCCACCCGTCGAAGCTCCGGCGCAGGGGCAGGCACCGGCCCTCAGGCCGAAGGCCGTGGCCGTTCGCCGCACACCAGGACCAGCCGCGACACCGCCAGGCGTCAAAGCGCCAGCGGAGTGGCCGCTGACGGCCGCCAGGCCGTGCTTGTGCCGTTGGGCCCGCCGGGCCCGTCGCCTCCCCGACCACACGTCCCCCGTTTCCTGATAGCCGCCAACCCGCCGTCGCAGCGAAGCGGGTCAGGTGGAGCGCCACTGACGCGCGAAGCGTCGACGGCGACGACCTTGACGCGCGAAGCGGAGACGGCCACCATCAAGCGGCAGGAAACGGGGGAGAACCACCCGCACCAGCAGCTAACCCCAAACCCATGCGGACCTTGGGCCTGCTTAGCGGACCCTGGGGTCTCCCATGCGGCCCTCCGGGCCACAGATGTCTGTCCAACCGACCGAAGCAACAACATCCCCTAATCCCCTATATCCCCGAATCCCTGATCCCTCCGCTCCGGGGTCTCCGGAACAGTACTTGCTGAGATCACATTGGTGGGATGCTCGAACTGACGGCCTCACCGAGGAAGGAATCCCGTACGTGGGCAAGAGCAACCGTGAACGCCGCCGGGCCAAGCAGAAGAAGGCGCGCGAGCAGCAACGGCGGCGCCGCGCCGCCACGCAGGACGAGCAGCTGTTCGACGGGGTCTCCGAGCGGGACATGGTGCTGGCCGTGATCGGTGTGGCCGTGGACCCTTGTGACTGTGGCAGTTGCCCCCCGTCACCGCCCCTGGACGAGGCCGCCGAGCTGTTGGCGCAGGACTCAGGGCCCCAGTGGCGGCAGACGGTGGACAAGACCCTGTTCGTTGCACTCGTCGAAGCGGTCGGCACGGTGTGGCCCCGCGGCTGGCAGCCCGCCGAACTCGTGCGCGCGGTGCGCCAGGAGAACACGGCTCAGACAGCGAATCTGGTCACCGACATGGTGGTGGCCGAGAACCGCCAATACGCCGAGGCGCGCGTGGCCCCCGAGTGGGCCGCACAGGTCCGCGGGCTCGGCGGGCAGTGGTGGGATACCGACATCGACCACGCGCGGTTGTTCGCCGAGCGCCACGGCATCAGCCGTCAGGCCTACATCGAGTTGGCCTTGGTGCTTCTGGTGTTCCTGTCGGAGCTATCCGAACTCCAGGTCCTCTTGCCGCTACCGGGAACGGCCCGCCCCACGCCGGAACAGGCCCGCAACCAGGCGGATCCGGGCAAGCTCGCCCGGGTCCGGGCGCTGCTGGCCAAAGCGGAGGCCACGGAGTTCCAGGAGGAGGCCGATGCGCTCTCCGAACGCGCCCAGCAGATGATGGCCCGGCACAGCATCGACTACGCCGCGCTGGAGGCACAGGAGGGAACCGTTTCGGATGTGGGCGGACGCCGCCTGCCCGTCGACGCTCCCTACGAGCAGCTCAAGGCGACGCTGCTGAACGTCGTCGCGCACGCCAACCACTGCCGGTCGATCTGGCACAAGAACCTGGGTATGTGCACGGTGATGGGCTTCTCCCACGAGGTGGACATGGTGGAGATGATGTTCACGTCCCTGCTGGTGCAGGCCACTACCGCGATGCGGCGGTCCGGCCCCTCCCGCGACTCCCGGGGGCGGTCCAGGACCCGTTCGTTCCGCACGTCCTTCCTGACCTCCTTCACCGAGCGCATCGGAGAACGGCTCGCCGAGTCGGCGGGTTCGGAGGAGCGCAGGGCGGTGGACGAGTACGCCCGCGAGGGCACCGACCTGCTGCCCGTCCTGGCCTCCCGTGAGCGCAGGGTGGAGGAGGCCATGGCTGAGGCCTTCCCCGGGATGGAGACGACCCGGGTCCGCCGGACGTTCAACTGGCGGGGATGGTTCGCCGGGCGGGCCGCCGCAGACTCGGCGAGCTTGAACAAGGGCGCGCGTATCGGAACGGGGTGAGCTGCGGTCCCGGGTGAGAGGACTGGCGCGCGTGGTGCTCCGTCCACAGGAGCCCTCCCGCCGTTCAGGTCGCCCGTGCCAACCGCCTCGTGAGATTCGCGCGAGTCGCCACCACCAAGGTGCTAGCGTCCACCACATGAGCGATCGGCGGCCCACCCCTCAGGAACAGCAGCGGCGCGAGGCACAGCGCACGATCCAGGAGCACGCGGTGCGCTTGTTCGGCGAGCGCGGGTACGACGCCACGTCCGTGGCGGACGTCGCCGAGGCGGCGGGGGTCTCAGCCGAGACCGTGGACCGGCACTTCCCCGAGAAGGAGGACCTCGTTCTCGCCGACCGGTTCGGTCCGCTCGCCGCCGAGCAGATCGCGGCCATATCCCCCGCGCAGCCGCTGGTGCGCCGCGTCGGCATCGGGCTCATCCGCTCGGCGGAGGCGTTGACCGGTGCTGGCCCGGAAGGGGAACCGGCCGCGAACGAGCGCTTCCAGCTCACGCGGCACCGGCTCGTGGTCACGACCCCCGCCCTGCGGGCCAGGCACCTGGACCGTCAGGACGCGCTGCAGCGGGCGATCGTCGACGCCCTCGGGCCTCGAGCGGGCGGACTCAGCGTGATGGACTTCGACGGGACGGACCCCGAAGTGGCCGGTTCCGAAGCGGCCAGCGACGCGGTCTTCCAAGCACAAGCAGCGGTCAGCGCCTGTCTGGCCGCCATGCACACCGCGCTGGTGCGCTGGGTCGAGGACGAGGGGCGCGACGAGCTGCCCGACGTGGTCGCGGGGGCGCTCACCGCGGCCTTCGGTTTCGACTTCGAGGACCTCCGCTCAGGCAGGTGAGCGGGGTGTGCCTCTGTGACCTGCATCTCAGTCGAGCCTCTACAACACCGGGGCACGCACTTCTGTGTGCCCCGCCTCCTCCACCGCCGCCCCGCATAACGGACAATGGACGGTGATCCGCTCCCACTACCTCCCCGAGGGGAACCACGCATGCCCACCACAGTGACGGCCCACGTCCGCTACCGGGGCCTGACCGCGCGCGACCTCGCACTCGTCGCCGTGTTCGCCGCGCTCATCGCGGCGCTCAGCGTCACCGTCGCGATCCCCATCCCGTTCTCCCCGGTTCCGGTCACCCTCCAGACCCTGGGCATCATGCTCGCCCCCAGCCTCCTCGGCTGGAAGCGCGGCAGCCTCGCCGTGGCCACCTTCCTCGCCCTCGGCTTCGCCGGGCTGCCCCTCTTCGCGGGCGGCCGCGGCGGTCTCGCCGTCCTCGCCGGGCCGTCTGCTGGATTCGTCGTCAGCTGGGTCTTCGCCGCCCTGGTCATCGGCCTGCTCACCGACCTCATGGTCCGCAAGGGCAAGTACAGCTTCTGGCAGGGCCTGGTCATCAACGCCCTCGGCGGCATCATCGTCATCTACGCCATCGGCGTCCCGTGGATGGGCGTCGTCCTCGGCGACGGGGTCCTCGCAGCGGGGCTGTCCATGGCGGTCTTCCTGCCCGGCGACATCCTCAAGGCCGTCCTGACCGCGGCCATCGCCAGCGCCGTCTTCCGCGCCTACCCGATCCCGCCCGCGGGCCGACCCGTCGCCGACGAGAGCGCGGACGCCGCCAGCGCCAACCGGGCCGCCGACCCGGAGGAGAACACTTCCTGATGCTCCGCCTCGAGGGTGTCTCCCACTCCTACGAAGGTCGCGCGGTCCTGCGCGACATCAGCCTGGACCTCACCGAACACCGGATCGGCGTGATCGGCGCCAACGGATCGGGCAAGTCCACGCTGGCCCGCACCCTCAACGGACTCGTCCTGCCGGACGGGGGCCGGGTGTCGCTGGGGGAGTGGGACACCCGGCGGCACGCCAAACACATCCGGCGCCGCGTCGGCTTCGTCTTCTCCGACGCCGCCAACCAGATCATCATGCCCACGGTCGCCGAAGACGTGGAGATCGGTCTGCGCTCCCTGCGCCTGGGCCGCGCCGAGACCGCCCGCCGGGTCGACGCCTGCCTGGAGCGGTACGGCCTCGCCGAACACCGCGACCATCCCGGCCACCTGCTCTCCGGGGGCCAGAAGCAGCTCCTCGCGCTGGCCTCCGTGCTGGTCACCGAACCCGGGATCCTCGTCTGCGACGAGCCCACCACGCTGCTCGACCTGCGCAACACCCGCATGGTCCACCGCACCCTCGCCGGGCTCGAGCAGCAGGTCGTGCTCTTCACCCATGACCTTGACCTGCTCGCCGACTTCGACCGGGTGCTCGTCATGAGCGACGGCCGGGTGGCCTTCGACGGGGACCCGGCCGACGCCGTGTCCTTCTACACCAAGCTTCTGGACGCCGAGGAGTCCGAGGGACCTGCTGGGCCCAGCGGGCCCGAGGCACCGGGTCCCGAATCGCCGGGTCCCGAATCGCCGGGTCCCGAAGACTCAGGGGGAGGGGCCCACCGGTGAGCGTGATCGGGCTGTACGTCCCCGGCACCGGCACGCTGCACCGGGTCTCCGCCGGCCCCAAACTCCTGGCACTGCTGGTCATCGGTGCGGCGCTGCTGATCGCGGCCGACCTCCGGGTGGCTCTCGGGACCCTTGTGACGGCCCTGCTCCTGTACCCGGCCGTCGGTCTGCACCCGCGCCGAGCCCTGGGAGTCCTGCGTGTCCTGTGGCCCTTCCTCCTGGCCATCGGGGTGTTCCAGACCCTGTTCATGGGTGCTTGGGAGGAGGGCGTGCGCCTCTGCGCGCAGCTCGCCGCGCTCGTCCTGTTCGCCAACGCGGTGACCCTCACGACGCGCGTGCGGGAGATGCTCGGCCTCTTCGAGCGCCTGGCCCGGCCGTTGCGCCACATGGGCGTCAACCCCGACCGGGTCGCCCTGGTCCTCGCGCTGACCATCCGCTCGATCCCGATGGT
This sequence comes from Nocardiopsis nanhaiensis, assembly GCF_054778635.1. Classification (NCBI taxonomy): domain Bacteria; kingdom Bacillati; phylum Actinomycetota; class Actinomycetes; order Streptosporangiales; family Nocardiopsidaceae; genus Nocardiopsis; species Nocardiopsis nanhaiensis. The sequence continues at coordinate 22,805 of NZ_BAAGZJ010000100.1, read as the reverse complement.
CGCCACCGCCTGGCGCGCCGCCCGCGAGGGCTACCGCGCCCGAGGCCTGTCCGGCCGCCCCCACCTGCTCGTGGTGCCGGTGATCGTGCACCTGCTCCGGATGGCCGATGCCACCGGTGAGGCCCTGGTGGCCCGGGGGATCGACGAGGACAGCCGGACCGGCGCGGACTGACGTGGCGTTGAAGGGTCGCTGTGACCAGGATGTGCGGCCCGAACCGGTCGTCACGAACGTTCCGCTCGTTCCCTGGGTCCCCTGAAGCACCGCCGTAAGCCACAAATCGGAACTCGGTACCGATTTCATATCGAGAGGATGCTTTTCCGGCCCCCGCGGGGATAATATCCGGCACAGCCCACATCCCCCACGGTGCCAACGAACCGGTGATCGCGTGACCCGGCGTCTCTCCGCCGACCGACGAGTCTGGTCGCTCGCGATGGCGAGCCTCATCGCGTTGTTCATGGCCTCCGCCCTCCCCGGGGCGACCTCGGCGACCGTCGCGTCCCTGCCCCCTGACACGGACTTCCTCGACCAGCTGACCTCCCACACCCATCTGCCCCTGATCCCCTTCGCTCCGGTCACGTCCCCCGCCCAGGGCGGTACCGCCCTGCCGCCCGAAGAGCGCGCCGCCCTCAGCGAGCGGATCGAGGCCCTGGAAGCCGCGCCCGGAGTGGAATTCGGCATCGCGGTCCAGGACCTGCGTACCGGGACCACCTTCAGCCACAAGGCGGAGCAGCGCTTCCCCACCGCGAGCGTGGCCAAGCTGACCGTTCTCACCATGCTCCTCATGCGCGCCGACGAGGAGGACCGCGAACTCACCTCCGGTGAGCGCGCCCAGGCAGAGCAGATGATCCGGTTCAGCGACAACGACGTCACCGACGGCCTCTACGGGCGGATGGGTTTCAACGAGGGCTTCCTCCGGCACGCTGAGAACCTGGGGTTCACCCGTACCGAACCCAACCCGACCGGTGTGTGGGGCTCCACGATGACCACCCCCGCCGACCAGATCCGCCTGCTGCGGGCCCTGTACACCGGCGAGGGACCGCTGTCCGACGACGACCGCGCCTACGTCCGCGAGCTCATGGAGTCCGTCGCCCCCGAGCAGGCCTGGGGGGTGTCCGCCGCGGCCGAGCCGGAGGACACCGTCGGCCTCAAGAACGGCTGGACCCCGCGCGACAACAACGGCGGCCTGTGGACGGTCAACAGCGTCGGCTACGTCAGCGGCCACGACCGGGAGTACCTGGTGGCGGTCTTCTCCGACCACAACCCCGACTACTCCGGCGGGGTCGCGCTCCTGGAAGAGCTGGTCGCCGAGGTCACCGAAGCCATCGAGGACTCCGGCGAACACGATGACAGCACGGTCTCCGTCCGCTGAGGGGTTGCGCCTCCACCAGCTATCCCCCTGCCCGCACGGAGCAGGTAGAACCCGGTGACACAGATGATGGCCCGCAGGGCTTCTCCCGCGAGCGCCGCGCTTCTGACGGTTCTCCTTTCCGCCTCCTGTGCTTTCCCGTGGAGCGTGGTCGACAACGTGGACGACGCGGACCGTGGGTCCACAGACTCCGGCATGCTGGCTGTGACGGGCACCGTCCACGACAGGACAGGAGACCCGGTCGAGGGGGTGCACCTGAGCTGGAAGTCGAGGGATGATCCTCCTGTCCCGGCGTCAGAGCTCGGTGTCGGGACATCTGAGGACGGCAGTTATCGGATACCTCTGCCTCCGGGGACCTGGGAGATCCAAGGGGCAAAGGGCGATGTGGGCACCGGCGCGGAGACCGTCCTCCTGGAGGGCGGGGTGGTCACCGTCGACCTGCATTTCACGGAGCCCCTACCTGCTGAATAGTCGATATGCGGTGAGCCCGGAAGGCGTGGTTCGCAGTCGGGTCACTCCTCGCGGGAGGACAGGACGCAGAACTCGTTGCCGTCGGGGTCGGCCAGCACGTCCCAGGGGTGCTCGCCGGTCTGGCCCACGTCCACCCGGGTGGCGCCCATGGCGAGCAGCCGCTCGATCTCGGCGTCCCGGTCGTCGTCCACGTGCGGAGCGAAGTCCAGGTGCAGCCGGTTCTTGGTGCCCTTGTCGTGCTCGACCGGTACGAACACCAGCTCCGGCGGCACCTGGTGGAAGGGCAGCTTCGGGCCGAGCTCCCCGGCCCACGGCGGAACCAGCACGACCTCTTCCTCGGTGTCGAAGCGAATGTCCCATCCGATGGCCCGGGCCCACCAGGCACCCAGAGTGCGGTGGTCACGGGCCTCAATCACGGTGGTGTACCAGCGCAGCGCCATGAACGGCTCCTCATCGTGTCGGGGCACGACCCTACGCATACCCACCGACATTCCGGCGCACCAAGTCTCGTTCCTGCAGGTTCGTCCCCTGACCGAATCGACGAATCAGCCACCGACTCGGTTTGTACACGGCTAGGGTTGCCGCGCTCAGACTGAGAGGGATCCCGAGTGCGCTGGTTGTACGACTTCGAGACAGAGCCAGAGGTCCGTGACTGGCCCGACAGTCTCAGCGAGACTGATTTCAAGCGGGTGGACGAGGTTGCTGGACTCTTGGCGGAGAAGGGCCCCCGGCTGGGAGGGCCATGGTCTGACCACCTGGACGGTCCCGTGTGGGAACTGCGCCTCAGGTTGAGAGATGTCGCGGTCCGAGTAACGTATTGGTGTACTTCCGACCGGAGGATCGTGCTTCTCACGGTCTTCCGTAAGACGAAGCAGCATGATCAACGGCAGATCGACCGTGCGGTTCGGGCGCAGAAGGTGTGCGCGGAACTGCATCACGGTCCGGTGGTCGAGACCTACGAAAGGCAGCGATGATGGCTGGCTACCACACGCGCTGGGTGCGGCCGGAGCCCCCGAACGATGACCCGGAGCGGATCGCGATCCGGGAGTCCCTGGCGTTCGGCAAAGCCCTCTACGACCGCCGCCGGGAACTCGGGCTGTCCGTAGAGGAGCTGTCCTCGCGAGCTGGCATGCAGCCGGACGACATCGAGTGCATCGAGGAAGGCGGAACCGAGCCGACCGTGGCCCTGCTCCGCCTCCTGGCCGCCGCTTTGAACGCCGACGTCAGGCTGAGAGCGGGCCACGACCTGAACTCGGTCTGGTTCGAACCGCACGCGGCTTGATTCGCGTGTCCCGCCCGGAACTGCTGGGGTTCCGGACGGGACGGACGGGGTGTGGCGACCCTAGTCCAGCGGACCGCCGGCGACGTACAGGACCTGGCCGGACACGAAGCCGGCGTCCTCACCGGTGAAGAACGCGACGGCGTTCGCGATGTCCTCCGGGTAGCCGGCGCGCTGTACCGGGATCTCGCCAGCCTTGAAGGCCTTCATGTCCTCGTAGTCGATGCCGATCCGCTCGGCGGTCGCGCGGGTCATGGCGGTCTCGATGAAACCGGGGGCGATCGCGTTGCAGGTGACGCCGAACTTGCCCAGCTCGATCGCGAGCGTCTTGGTGAAGCCCTGCAGACCGGCCTTGGCCGCCGAGTAGTTGGCCTGGCCGCGGTTGCCCAGCGCGGAAGAGCTGGACAGGTTCACGATCCGGCCCCACTTGTTGGGGGTCATGTGGGCCTGGGCCGCCTTGCTCATCAGGAACGAACCCCGCATGTGGACGTTCATGACGGTGTCCCAGTCGTCCGGGGACATCTTGAACAGGAGGTTGTCGCGGAGCACCCCCGCGTTGTTGACGAGGATGGCGGGCGGGCCGAGCCGCTCGGCGACGGTGTCGACGGCGGCGGTCACCTGGTCGGCGTCGGAGACGTCGCAGCCCACCGCGATGGCCTTGCCACCGTCGGCCGTGATGCGGTCCACGACCTCTTGGGCGTCGGACTCCTTCAGGTCCACGACGGCGACGGCGCGACCCTCACGGGCCAGCCGCTCGGCCGTCGCGGCGCCGATGCCGCGGGCCGCGCCGGTCACGATCGCCACACGAGGCGTTGGGGACATGGTGTTACCTCCATCAATTCACGAGGTGGGCGCGAGCGAATACTATCGGCATGCATACCGGTCGGTACGTGGCCGGGGGTGCTTCGCCGTACTCGGTACAGGTGTGGGGCTGCGCCGATTCCGTGCTTTTCCATCCCCGCTCACCTGCGCGGGCGCAAAGGTTTCGGTCCTGTGTCACCGTTTGCCTGCAGTTTGGCGGGGCGTGGCCTACGATTGCCTGCAAGACCGAGATGCACGTGCATTCGGGCCGTGCAGCAGCACGAGCCTTCCCCTATCTGCCTTCGGCCCGGTACACGGCGCGTCAGTGAGGAGTTGAAGGGCATGGAGTGTGCGGAGGCGGTGGCAGAGCCGACCGGTGCTTGGTGGCTCAGAGTCCTGACGCACGGGTCGCGCCGTTGGAACACCCCTGTCTGCGGAGACCGGCACGACGCGGTCACGTGGACCTTCGAGCCCCGTCCCCGGGCTGTGGGTGCCGCTCGCGAGATTTCGGCTGCTCTGCTCCTTGAATGGCGGATGGAGTACTTGTCGGATGATGTCGTGGTGGTTGTTTCCGAATTGGTCACCAATGCGGTCCGGCATGGCGGCCCACTGGCCTTGACCAGGCAGAGCGAGTCGGGTATTCAGCTCTCGCTCATGCGCAGCGGCGGTGAATTCATCTGTGCCGTTCGCGATGGGGGAGATCACTTGCCGCGCAGAACGGAAGCCGATCCGACCATGGAGGGTGGCAGAGGGCTTGCCCTGGTGAGTGCTTTCGCGCGAGAGTGGGGTGTGATTCCCACTCCGACCGGTGGAAAGTTCGTTTGGGCGCAATTCGTGTGACTCGATGACAGGGGGTCCGTTGTCGGGCGCTTCGCCGGTCACCAGCGGGGTCGCTGGTGCGTGATCCGCCCCTGGGAGGGCCGGAGGGGTGCATGAGGTCACTCCGTGAGCGGAACGAGGCACTGGCTATACCGTGTAGGTGTAGTGTCCTGACCGCGCGGCAAAGGGGGCCGGGCGACCCGATACCCTTGTTCGGAGAATGACAGAGAGGCGGCGAACGTGGATATCGCTCAATTGCGGCAGGGGAGCGGCCCCACCGTGCGTCGCATGCTCCTCGGGCACCAGCTGCGCAAGCACCGGGAGCGCTGCGGCATCACGCGTGAAGCCGCGGGGGAGAAGATTCGCGCGTCGGCGTCCAAGATCAGCCGTATGGAACTCGGCAGGGTCGGATTCAAGACCCGCGATATCGAGGACCTCCTGAGGATGTACGGGGTCACCGACCGCAAGCTGCTGAAGCAATTCAGGGATCTCGCCTCCGAATCCAACAAACCGGGTTGGTGGAAGGAGTACGGCGACGCCCTGCACAAGTGGTTCATCCGCTATGTGGGCTTCGAGGAGGCGGCTGACCACATTCGTATCTACGAGTCCCAGTTCGTCCCGGGTCTGCTGCAGACCGAGGAGTACGCGCGCGAGATCATCTCCGGAGGCGTCGAGACGGACCTGGTCACCGAGCAGCGGATCAAGGCCAGACTGCAGAGACAGAAGAACCTCGAACACGGCAAGCGGATGTGGATCATCCTCGACGAGGCCGCCGTGCGCCGTCCCATCGGGGGCAAAGAGAAGGGCAAGGAGATCATGCGTGGCCAGCTGAGCCACCTGATCCACCTGTGCGAGACCTTCGAGAACATCACCCTCCAGATCGTCCCCTTCGAGGTGGGCGCCCATGCCGCGGAGGCCGGTTCGTTCACACTGCTGCGCTACTCCGCCTTCGAGCTCTCCGACATCCTCTACCTGGAGCAGCTCACCGACGGGGAGATCGTGGACCGTCCCGGTGTGGTCGAGGCCTACACCAAGGCCATGACCAGGCTCAGCGTTTCGGCCGCCACTCCCGACGAGACCCTCTCCATGCTCAAGGGCATGCTGAAGGACCTCGATGACGAGTAGCGGCGACCAGCAGTACGGGTAGCAGTACGGGGTCCGGTGGAGGGGGAACCGCGGACCGGAACGGAGTGAAACCCCGGAAGGGGCGCGCAGGGCCTGCCGCGGCGGGCCCGTCGGCTTTCGCGGCTGCCTTCCGGTGAGCTGGGGGAGCTGGACACCGCAGGTGCCAGGCACAGGTCTGCGGGTCCCCGGTATTACGCGTCCCCAGTCCTACGGGTCCCCGGGTCTTCGGGCCCCGGGGACAGGAGGGGGCTCCGTCCGCGGTGGACGGAGCCCCTGTTTTTCCTAGCCCCTGCGGCCTGGGAGAGAGCAGGATAAGGCGTACCAGGCCGCGGAGAACGCGCCGCCCCAGGGGCGCGTTCTCCGAGCGGGCTTCGGGACGGTGCCCCGGATCGTGTTTCCCGCGCCGACGCGCGGGCCAGGCGCTCAAGGCCCGGTCGGTGAAGACGCTCTAACCGAGCAGGTTGTCGAAGTCGCCGTCCTTGGCGCCCAGGATGAGGCAGTCGATCTCCTCCTGGGTGTAGACCAGGGCGGGTCCGGTCGGGAAGCGCGAGTTGCGTACGGCGATCGAGCCGTCGTTCAGTCGGGCCATCTCGACACAGGCGCCCTGCGAGTTGCTGCGTTTGGCCTTCTGCCAGGCGGCTTCGGTCAGATCGGTCGCTCGGATGCCGTTGTTTACGGTCATATTCGTCTAGCTCCTTGACGTCAACTGAGGGGACGTGCGTGCTGATGCACTGTCACTTGCACGTGCATCGGCACTGTCACTCTCACGAGCATAGCGTGACGATGGCCACTTGTCTGGGGGTTTGGAAGTATGTAAGCGCCATGTAATCGGAGCCTCGCTCACCGGCTCATCCGACCTCTCATCGTCCCTGTTCAGAGGGGGTTCGAACGGCCTTAAATCGTTCTTGTTCGAAGGCCCTGCGGGCACCTGGCCCGTGGTACGGAAACGGCCCCGCCGACGGGGTCGGCGGGGCCGTGTGCGCGGGTCGGAAAGGCGACCTTCGGGCGCAGTCCGGGGGTGGTTCGGGGGTTACTCGCAGACGAGCGCCGTGGTGAGTGCGTCGAGGTTGCCGCGCATGATCGACGGGTAGTCGTCGCCGGGCGAATCGTCGGTGACGCCCTCGAGCGGGTCGAGTACGTCCACCTCGGCCCCGGTCTCGGCCGCGATGGTGTCCGCTGTGGCGGCGGGCATCAGCGGCTCGGTGAAGATCGTGGTGATGTCGCGCTCGCTGACGATGTCGGTGATCTCCGCGATCTGGGCCGGAGACGGCTCCGTCTCGGGGTCGACCCCGCTGACCCCGATCTGCTCCAGGCCGTAGTGCTCGGTGAGGTAGCTGAAGGCGGTGTGCCCGACGACCACCTCGTTGTGCTCGCAGGAGGCCAGGCTGTCCTCGTAGTCCCCGCCGATGGACGCCAGTTCACCTGTGACCTGTTCGGCCCCCTCCTGGTAGAGGTCGGCGCCGTCGGGGTTGATCTCGGCGAGCTCGTCGGCGAGGGTCTCGGCGGTCTCCGTCATGAGCTCGACGTCGAGCCAGAAGTGGGGGTCGTAGTCGCCGTGGTCGTGGCCGTCGTCCTTGTCCTTGTCCTCGTGGCCATGGTCATCGTCGTGGCCGTGGCCGCCGTCCGCGGGGCGGAGCTCGACGATGTCGGCGACGTTGAGCGCGCTGTCGGAGGCCTCCTGCCCGACCGCCTCGTCGACCGCTGGCTGCAGTCCTTCGACGTAGAAGGCGAGGTCGGCCTCGCTGACCTCGCCGATCTGTCGGCCGGTCAGTTCGAGGTCGTGCGGCTCGGCGCCGGGTTCGGTCAGCTGGATCACGGCGACGCTGTCCCCGCCGATCTCCTGGGCCAGCCATTCCAGGGGGTAGACCCCGGTGACGAGGGTGAGGTCGGCTTCGGCGGGGGAGACCCCGTTGCCGTCTGCCTCACCTCCTCCGTCGCTTCCGCACCCGGAGACGATCATGATGGTCGCGGCGCCGAGGGCGGCGGCTCGCACGGTGGCAGTTCGCATGCACACCATCATCGGGAAAATGAAAACGGTTGTCAATTTGTCCGCTTTGCCTGAGGTGGGCTGATCTTCCCGCCGGGGTGCCTCCAGCCCTTCGGCCCTCCTCCTGTCGCACCTCGGCCACTCCCCTCAGTCGCTCTCCGCGAACCGCTCCACGTCGTCCGTGCGCCCCACCACCACGATGATGTCGCCCTTGTGCAGGACCGTCTCCTGGGTGGCGTACGTGAAGGACGCCCCCACCCGTTTCACCGAAACCACGGTGACCCCGTACTTCTGCCGGACCCCTGTCTCGCGCAGAGTGCGGCCGACCATCGCTTCGGGGGCGCGGGTCTTGCCGAGGGCGAAGCCCGCCTCCAACTCCACGTAGTCCAGAATCCGGCCGGACAGCAGGTGCGCCACCCGCTCGCCCATGTCGTGCTCCGGCAGCACCACGTGGTGGGCACCGACCTGCTCCAGGATCCGACCGTGCCGGCGGCTGGTCGCCTTCGCCCAGATCGTGGACACACCCATGTCCACGAGGAGGGAGGTCGCCAGGATGCTCTCCTCGAGGTGGGTGCCGATCGCCACGACGGCCCGGGCGTACTGGGCCGCGCCGACCTGCCTGAGCGCCTCCTCGTCGGTGGCGTCGGCGACCACGGTGTGGGTGAGCACGTCAGCGTAGGTCTGCACCAGGCGCGGGCTGGAGTCGATGCCCAGGACCTCCCAGCCTTGGCTGATCAGTTCCAGGGCGAGCGAACTGCCGAACCGGCCCAGGCCGATGACCAGGACGCGCCGGTCGTCCGCTCGGTCGCGGTGTGCCATGCGGGTGCCTCCTCAAGGACTGGTGCTGGCGGGTCGGGGGCGGGTGCGCGCGGGCCGGAGTGTGCTCATCCGATGATCGGCCGCGCTTCGGCGAGCTCGTACCGGCGGTGCCGGTCGCGGAAGGCCAGCGCGGTCACGAAGGTGATGGGGCCGATCCGCCCGGCCACCATCAGCACCGCCAACAGGTACTGGTTCCACGGTGCGAGCTCCGGGGTGATGCCGGTGGACAGCCCCACCACGCCGAACGCGGACACTACCTCGAACATGACCGGCATGAGGTCGAACCTGGTGGCGTGCAGCATGAGCAGGGTGGCCCCGGCGACCACCGTCGCGGACAGGAACACCAGGCTCAGTGACTGCCGGATCACCTCGGAGGGCAGCTGCCGCCCGAAGACGTGCACCTTGTCGTGCCCGCGGACCTCAGCGAGCACGACGAGGAAGAGGACGGCGAGGGTGGCGACCTTGATGCCGCCCGCGGTTCCTGCGCTGCCGTTGCCGACGAACATCAGCATGATCGTCACCAGCAGGGTGGAGTCCCGCATCTCGCCGGTGTGCACGGCGTTGAGGCCGCCGCTGCGCGGCATCACCCCCTGGAAGAACCCGTCGGTGATCCGCGCCCACCAGTGCAGCTGGCCGAGGGTGTCCGGGTTGTTCCACTCCATCGCGGTGACCAGCAGGGCACCCGCGGCGAAGAGGACGGCGGTGGTGGTGACGGTGAGCTTGGTGTGCAGGGTCCACCGGTGCGGGCGGCGCAGTTGGCGGCGCAGTTCCAGGAGCACGGGGAAGCCGATCCCGCCGAGGATCATCGCGAAGGCCACGGGGAACAGGATGAACCCGTCGCTGGAGAAGCGCACGAAGCTGTCCTCGTACAGGGACAGTCCGGCGTTGTTGAAGGCCGTGATCGCGTGGAAGAAGCCGGAGTGGACGGCCTGCCAGAAGGAGAGGTCGTAGGCCAGCCACATCCTCGGCGTGATCAGGAGGAAGGTGATGCCTTGGAGGACGAGGAAGACCTTCAGTACACGGCTCACCAGGCCGCGTACGTCGCCGACCCACAGTGTGCGGACCTCGGCCTGCACGTTGAGCTGCATCCGGAGCCCGAAGCGGTGGATCACGGCGGTGCCCAGCAGTGAGGCCAGGGTCATGATCCCCATGCCGCCCGCCTGGACCAGCGCCAGGACCACACCCTGGCCGAACCCGCTGAGGTCGCTCCCGATCGTGATCACGCTGAGCCCGCACACGGACAGTGCCGTGGTCGCGGTGAAGAAGGCCTGTTCGATGGGGAGCCCTTGGCCGTCCGTGGTGGCCAGCGGGGTCGTGAGGAGGGCCGCGCCGACGAGGTCGACGGTGACGAACACCAGGAGGAAGACCCGCGCGGGTTTGTGCCAGGCCCGGGACTCGCGGGCGGTGCGCCATTTCGGTCGCAGGCGGCGGAGTGCCACGGACGCTCCTCGCTCGGGGACCCGAACGATTCTGTCAAAAGGACCCGGGCAGAGCACGGATCCCCGCCGGGCCCATCACCGATGATCTTGCCCCGCCCACTCCGGCCGACGGGGAGTGGGCGGGGGCAAGATCATCCCGGTACCCCTAGGGGTGCCGGGCGCCTTCGTGGTCGGCGTGCCCCGGCGGCTCCAGCTGCAGGGTGGAGTGTTCCACGTCGAAGTGCCCGGTGAGGCATTCGTGCAGTTGGTCGAGCATCATCCCGGTGTCCTGGAGGTCCTCTTCGGCCACCACCACGTGTGCGGACATCACCGGGACGCCGGACGTGATGGTCCAGGCGTGCAGGTCGTGGACGTCGAGGACGGCCGGGTGGTTCAGGAGGTGTTCGCGGACCTCGGCCAGGTCCATCCCCTTGGGGGTGGCCTCAAGCAGGATGTGCACGGCCTCCTTCAGCAGCGACCATGCGCGGGGCACGATGATCGCGGCGATGCCCAGGGAGACGAGGGTGTCGGCCTGCTGCCAGTCGGTGAGCCACACGATCAGGCCGCCCGCGATAACGCCCACGGAGGCGAGTGCGTCACTCATGACCTCCAGGTAGGCGCCCTTGACGTTGAGGCTCTCCTTGGCGCCCGAGCGCAGGATGAACAGTCCCGCGATGTTCATCACCAGGCCGAAGCCCGCGACGGCGACCATGCCGAGCCCGGCGACCTCGGTGGGCTCGCGGAGCCGGTCGACCGCCTCCACCACGATGAACCCGCACAGCACGAAGAGCACGATCGCGTTGACCGCGGCGGCGAGGATCTCTGCGCGCTGGTAGCCGAAGGTGCGTTTGCTGGTGGCGGGTTTCGCGGCGATCCACACGGCGGCCAGGGCCAGGGCGATCCCGAAGGAGTCGGTGACGGTGTGCCCCGCGTCGGCGAGCAGGGCGAGGCTGCCGCTGAAGACGGCACCGATCACCTGGACGGCGGCCACGATGAGCATCATGCCCAGGACCAGCGCCAGCCTCTTCTTGTTGGCGGCTCCGGCGGTGACCGCGCCGTGGTCGTGTCCCGCACCCATCGTTCCCCCTGTGTCTCGGGATGCTGCTCGCGAAATAGTTCAGCCAGCGCTGTCTATACAGCTACCACTGTTTATACAGCCTGTGCTGTCTATACAGCAAACGATGTACAATGATTTTCATGTTGACCTCCGAGCAGCGCCTCGCCGCCATCCAGCGCCTCGGGCGCGCACTGTCCGACCCCACTCGGTGCCGCCTGCTGCTGGCCCTGCTCGAGGGGCCGGACTATCCTGCTGGGCTCGCCGATCGGCTTGGTCTGACCAGGCAGAACGTGTCCAATCACCTTGCCTGCCTTCGCGACTGCGGCTTGGTGTTCACCCACGCCAAGGGGCGCCAGGTCAGCTACGAGCTGGTCGACGCCTCCCTCGCCCATGCTCTGGAGGACCTCCTTCAGGTCGTGTGGGGTACTGCCCAGCCCCACGACCCCCTTGAGGCCCCAGGGGAGCAGTCCCCGGTTGTCTGAGTCATCGCGCCGCGCCGTTACGGAGGGCCGTAACAGACTTCCGCGGGCCCCTGGCCGGTACTCCCGCGGCACGAGGTGTCGCCGTGTCCCCTGGAGGGCGGTCTGGTCACCCCGGGGAGGCGGAGGAGCGCTCTTCGTGCTCACCCCCCGTGTCCTTTTCTAGGGAACCGAAAATGGCGAGTGTGATGTCCGTTACAGGAAAGTGGGCGTTCGAGAGGTGCGAAGGGCCACTTCAGGTGGGGGAATCCCCGACTTGTTGTGAGCGTCCCTAACTTTGGTTGGGTTCGACCCTGACAGAAGGCTGACATGACCCTGAGAGTTCCCTGAACCGGCCAGGATCGACCCAAGTTCCGATATAACGCGACGTATGGTGAATGGTGCGCCCGGCGGATGCCTGCCCCCTTCCGAGGGCCCGCATCCCGCGGATGCACACCGCATCCCCCACCCACGTCCTCTCGGATCGGCACCGAGACCGAGCCAGTGAGTGCGCGTTCGACGGCGAACAGCGCACATCCCGGTCCGGCCGTCCCACACACGGCGAGCTAGGAGCGAGCACCTCTCATGTCCAGACTGGCCACAACGGCCCTTGGGCGACCGAGATCCCCGCACGGGATCGTCACCCACCATGCGGAAGGGACGAACGCGTGAACCGGCTATCGGTCATGTCGCTCGGAAACCGGGCGCTGGTCCTCCTCATCACCTTGGCCGTGCTGTTCTTCGGCGTCTTCGCCGCCGCCTCCGCCAAGCGTGAGCTCTTCCCCGAGATGTCCCTCCCGATGGTGATGGTCTCGGCACAGTACGAAGGCGCGACTCCGCAGGTGGTCGAGGGGCAGCTCACCGAGCCCCTGGAACAGGCCGTGCAGGGTGTGGAGGGCGTCGACTCGATCAACTCCACCTCCAGCACCGGTTCGGCGCAGATCATGGCGGAGTTCGACTACGGCCGCGACCAGGACGCACTGGTCCGCGAGGCGCAGGTCGCCGTCGACCAGATCGACGGGATGCTCCCCGAGGAGGCGGACGTCTCCGTCATGTCCATGAGCATGGACATGATGCCCGTGATGCTCCTCGCCGCCAGCGCCGAGAACGGTGACCAGCAGGCGATGGCCTCCAGCATCGAGAACGTCCTCATCCCCGAACTGGAGTCGGTCGAGGGTGTGCGTTCGGCCGACCTGAGCGGTGTCCCCGAAGAGCGGATCGAGATCACTCCGGACGAGGACGATCTCGAGGACGAGGGTCTCAGCACCCAGGACCTGTCCGACACGCTGGAGTCCAGCGGCCTGCTCATGGCCGGCGGTTCCATCGACGACGACGGCCGCAGCCTGAGTGTCACCACCGGCGAGCAGCTCACCTCCCTCGAGGAGATCGAGGACCTGTGGATCCAGCCCTCGCAGGGTGTGGACGAGTCGGCCGAGATGCCGGGCGCGCCCCCGGCCCCCGCACCCAGCCCGGTACAGATCTCCGAGGTCGCCGAGGTCGGGATGGTGACCGAGGACGCCTCCACCATCGCGCGCCTGGACGGCGACCCCAGTGTCGCCCTCATGATCATGGCGACCCCCGACGGCAACACCGTCGAGGTCTCCGACGGGGTCCAGGACGTGCTCGACCAGCAGTCCGAGCTCCTGGGTGACGACGTCAACCTCACCGTGGTCTTCGACCAGGCGCCCTTCATCGACGACTCGATCACGGACATGTTCGAGGCGGGCGGTTACGGCCTGGCCGCTTCGGTCATCGTGATTCTGGTCTTCCTCCTCTCCATCCGCTCCACCGTTGTGGTGGCGGTGTCCATCCCGGTGTCGGTCCTCGTGGCCTTCATCGGTATGGCGGGCTTCGGCTTCACCCTGAACATGCTCACCCTGGCGGCGATCACCATCGCGATCGGCCGGGTGGTGGACGACTCCATCGTTGTGCTGGAGAACATCCGAAGGCACATGGACTACGGCAAGGAACGGATCACCGCCGTCAAGGACGGTGTCCGCGAGGTCGCCACGGCCGTAGCGACCTCGTCCTTCGCCACGATCGCCGTGTTCCTCCCGCTCGCGTTCGTCGGCGGCATGGTCGGCGAGATCTTCCTGCCTTTCGCCGTGACCAGCAGCCTCGCCCTGGCGGGTTCGCTGCTCGTCGCCCTGACCATCACGCCGGTCCTGTGCTACTGGTTCCTGCGGCCCGCCGAGGTCTCGGGCGCCAGCCGCGAGGAGATCCAGCGCGAGGCCTACCAGCGCGAGATGCGCACCCCGCTGCAGCGCGCCTACCTGCCGGTCATCCGCTGGATCACCACCAAGCGCAAGACCGCCACGGTGGTCACCCTGGCCGCTTCGGTGGCGATCGTGGGCGGCACCGTCGCCATGGCCGCCAACTCCGAGACCGACTGGATGGGCGAGGCCGAGGAGAACACCTACACGGCCATCCAGGAGCTGGAGCCGGGCACGTCCCTGGCCGCGGCGGACGCCGAGGCCGAGGAGGTCGAGGAAGCGCTGGCTGGCATGGCCTGGATCGACACCTACCAGGTCAACGTCGGCGGCAACCCGATGATGGGCGGCGGGGCAGGTGACCAGATCGACTACACGATCACGGCCGACCCGGACACCGACCAGCTGCGCAACCGCGACGTCCTGCGGGACACCTTCGCCGACCTCGACACCGAGCACGAGCCCCGACTGGACGCCATGGGCGGCACGGGCGGCTCCGGTATCGAGGTCCAGGTGACCGCCGAGGACCAGGGCACCCTGGCCGACGCCGCCGGGATCGTCGAGGACGAGCTGCGCGGGATCGACGGCGCGGACGACGTCACCAGTGACATCGCCGAGTCGCAGGCCTCGCTCGAGGTCCACGTCGACGGTGAGGAGGCCGCCGAGCACGGCCTGAGCGAGGCGATGGTCGGCCAGACGGTCACTGCGGCCTTCAACGGAGAGAACGTCGGCGAGGCCACCATCGACGACGTCAGCCGCGACGTGGTCGTCCTGGTCGAGGACGCACCGGAGACCGTGGCGGAGATCGAGGAGCTCCCGCTCATGACGCCCGCCGGCGAGGAGGTCGAGCTCTCCGAGGTCGCCGACGTCTCCGAGGTCGAGCAGCCGCCGGAGCTCACCCGCATCGACGGCGTCACCAGCACCATGGTGTCGGCCAACCCGACCGCATCCGACCTCGGCGCGGTCAGCGCCGAGATCACCGAGGTCCTGGACACGGTCGACCTGCCCTCGGGCGCCACCGCCAGCCTCGGCGGTGTCAGCCAGGAGCAGACGGAGGGCTTCGTCCAGCTGGGCCTGGCGATGCTCGCCGCGATCGTCATCTGCTACCTGATCATGGTCGCGACGTTCAAGAGCCTGATGCAGCCGCTCATGCTGCTCATCTCGGTCCCGTTCGCCGCCACCGGTTCGCTGGGCCTGCTGATGCTGACCGGTACCCCGCTCGGTGCCGCGGCCCTGATCGGCATGCTGATGCTCATCGGCATCGTGATCACCAACGCGATCGTGCTGATGGACCTGATCAACCAGAACCGGAAGAAGGGGATGGATCTCAGCGAGGCGATCGTGGAGGGCTCCAGGCACCGCCTGCGCCCCATCCTGATGACCGCGGTCGGTACCATCGCCGCGCTTGTCCCGATGGCCACGGGCCTGGCCGGCGGTGGAGCGTTCGTCTCCGCCCCCGTCGCCCTCGTGGTGATCGGCGGTCTGGTCACCTCGACCCTTCTGACACTGATCCTGGTCCCGGTCCTCTACCAGCTGGTGGAGGTACGTCGCCAGAAGCGCGAGGCCAAGGCCGAGGCCCGCCACGAACGGCGCCGCGCCAAGCGCCGCGCGAAGGCGGGGGCCAAGGCGTCGAGCAACGGCAGTGTCGCCGAGGGCGAGGCGGGCGAAGTGCCGGAGAAGAAGGACGGCGCGGATTCTGAGGAGCCCGCCAACAAGTAGTCGGCACTCCGCAGTCGGACAAGAGAGGGTGCCCCGTACGGGAAGGTTTCCGCGCGGGGCGCCCTTCGTCGTGCCAGGAGATCAAGGGGCGTTCAGTCCGTCTAGGGCGTGTTCAGCGGACACATACCCTGCTGCGCGTCGCCCCAGCGGCACTGTCACTGCGCATCTCTCAGTCGACAGCCAAACCCGGGCGGGCCCCCGCTGTGCGATGCTGCCGAGCTTGCGAGGCAGTGCACAGTAGGGGAACTCCTTCTTCGGCCTTGTGCCAGCACCACTGGATACGCCCGCCCGTCGCCCGCCACCAACCCTCAACGGACGCCTACGTCGCTGCACCTTCCCGGCGGGCAGCATCCACCGAACACGCCCTAGTTCAGCCCCGCCGGCTGTCCTCCGGACACGGGTACGACCGTTCCATTGACGAAACCGGCGCTCTCGCTGGCGAGCCAGGAGACAGCCGTGCCGACGTCGTTGGGATTTCCGACCCTTCCGAGTGGAATCTCCGACAGCATCGCGTCCAGCGCGCTCTGCTTGTCGATACCGAGCCGGTCTGAGGTGAGCTCGAGTTCGGCCTCACCCATGTCAGTGGAGATGTAGCCCGGTGCCACGGCATTGGTGCGCACGCCCTCAGGTCCGAATTCGTGTGCCAGGAGCCGGGTCAATCCGACGACCGCATGTTTGGCCAGGACGTATCCGCCGTACCCGCCGGCCGCGGCCAGGCCCATGGTCGAGGCGACGTTGACGATCGAGCCGCGGCCCAGCTCCGTCATCCCGGGGATGACCGCGCGGGCCATGCGGACCTGCCCGAGGACGTTGACCTGCCAGGAGGTAGCGAGGTCCTCGTCGGCGAGTTCCAGGAACGGTCCGGCGCCGAGTCCTGTGCCCGCGTTGTTCACCAGCACGTCCACGGTTCCGAACTCGTCGCGCACCTGCTCGATGGCGGCATTGACGGCCTGGCCGTCTGTGACGTCGAGGACGATCGGGATCGACCTTCGGCCGCGCTCGCGTACGAGCTGGGCGGATTCCTCCAGGTCGGTGCGGGCCGGGGCGATGTCGGTGACCACGACATCGGCGCCGGCGTCGGCGAGGGCCAGCGCGATGCCGCGCCCAATTCCTCGGGGGCGACCGGCTCCGGTCACGAGGGCGATGCGGTTGCCAAGGGGTGCTGCTGAGTGGTGCGACATGTGCGGATCCTTGTCTGCTGTCAAGGGTTGTCGATCGGGTTCGCTGCTGTGCCGCCGACCTCGACTGTCAGGCGGCGGGACGTCATTGCGGTGGGCCCTGGGGCAGCTCGGTGGCGCCGTCGGCCAGGCGTGCGCGGGCCCTGTGGTGACGCTTCTCCACGGGCCGGATCTTCGTCGCTCCGGGCAGCCCCATGGGCGGGGTTCCCACGTACATGCTCTCGGCCCGCTCGACGATGAAGGTCTCGTGCCAGATTCCGACCGCTTCGGGGTTCTTTCGCGCCATGGCGTTGAACTTCGTCCAGGCCGGCCGGTGGCTCAGTGACTGGTCGGAGGCGTATGCGTAGAGCCTGTCGATCGATGACCAGTACTGCACGATGTAGGGCCCGTTCTGGTTGATCAGCAGGTCGTAGCCGAGCATCCCGGAGTCCGGGTCATCGGAGAGTTCGGTCAGCATCCCCCGCATGGCGCCCACGACCGGTATCCACAGGTCCGGGCGCCACCACTTGTTGAACCTCGCGCCGATGTGGAACACCACCAGCTCGCCCGTGTGCTCGTGTGTGATCCGACCGGGGATGATCTTGGCCATCTTCGCCCTCCAGTTAGATAGTTATGCTTTCGAAAGTTGCACTATCTAATACTAGGTGTGAGTATCCTCCAAAGCAAGGGGGTGCCAGGATGCTCATGGCGGAGTTGTCTGCCACGTCAGGTGTGCCGGTTTCGACGATCAAGTACTACCTGCGTGAGGGCTTGCTGCCCGAAGGGGTGCGAACGTCGGCCACTCGCGCTACCTACAGCGAAGCGCACATCCAACGGCTCAGGGTCATTCGCGCGCTGGTCGACGCCGGAGTGGGTGTCGCGGGAGTGCGGAAGGTCGTCGCCACGCTGGACGATCCGCCGGACAACCTGTCCGATCTGGTCGGAGCCGCGCACGCGGTGGTCATACCGCAGGGCCAGGGCGATATCGACTTCGCCGACGCGGAAGAACTGGCGCAACGGCTCGGTTGGCAGCCCGGGATGTGCGAGCCCGAGTGCCTGGAGGATGTGGCGAGGTCCCTCGACACCCTGCGCCGGGCCGGGTTCGAGGTCGCTCCGGAAGTGATGACGGCCTACCTGGAGGCGATTCGGATCATCGCGGAAGCCGACGCGGCGAACATACCGGTCGACGGGAACCCAGAGGAGGCAGTTCGGTACGTGGTGCTGGGCACGGCGTTGGCCGAACCCCTGCTCCTCGCCCTACGCCGCATGGCGCAACAGATCTCCACGGTCCAGCGCTTCCCGCCGCACGAGGGATCGGCGTCGACGCCTCCTCGTGAGAGCTCATCGCGTTCGGATGCTTAGGGCGTGTTCGGTGGATGCTGTTCGACCCGGTGGTGAAGCGGAGTCCAGTAGCCACCCCGGGTGATGGTGCTGTTGATGACCTGTGCCGCGACCGCGGTGTTCCTGGTCCCTGACTCCCGCGAGTTCGGATGCCATGACTCCACGAGGAAGGCGCACCGCAGGGCACGGGTGGCCGGTGCCCGCTGTCCCGCGGCGTCGGGTCCCCTCCGGATGGAGCACGGTGTTCGCGGTCGGTGCGTTGCCTGGCCCTCTTGATTTGGATAGTGCCGCGATCTAATCTAGAGGGTGTTGCTATCCAATGCAGGACGGCAATCACGCGCAAGACATCCGGGCGGGCCCGGTGGCGCATCTGCACGGCGGGGCACGCGGTGTTCCGCGGTGGTACGACGGTCGACCCGTGGCGGCGCTCGGGCCTGGGTCCCTGTTCTGCGCACCGTGTGACCGGTGCCGCGCTATCTCGAGTGCAAGAGCTTCAGGTTGCCCAGGTGCGGTCGCCTGTTCGGCTCCAACGGTCCACCCGTAACGATCCGTATCCGCTGCCAAGCAGTCGCACGGCTGCGCGTGTGCGGGCTCGCGGCATGTCGCCCGGCCCGGAGGAGAAGCAACACGAAGGTCGAGCCGTGCCACCGCGCACGAGTGCGCTTGGCTGTCGGTGTCCTCGCGTTGCCCGTGAAAGAACCGATCGCACTGGGGGATCGATGACTGCAGGTACTGCGGGTAGAGAGCGGTCCGCCCTTCCCGGCGCCGGTCGCGGCGCGCGGTTCACGGGTGTGCGGATCGAGTGGTTCTCGATACCCCTTGGTCTGGTCGGGCTCGGCGGCGCCTGGGCCGTCAGCGCCGACCTCATGAAAGCGCCCATATGGGTGGGTGAGGGATTCTATGCTGCATCCGCACTCGTGTGGGTAGTGTTCACCGCTTCCTACGTCCTTGGTGTGGCAACGGGTACAGGAAGCCTCCGTTCAGAGCTGCACCACCCAGTGACCGGTCCGCTCATCACCTACGTGCCCATTGTTCCCCTCCTCCTGGCCGTTCACTACACGGAGCACCTGCCCGGGATCGGCCCGTGGATCATCTGGCCTTCCACCGCGGCCCTGGTCGTGCTGTTCGCGGTGCTGACGGCTCATTGGCTGACCGCGGAACTCGGTGCTGACGCCCTCCACCCCGGCTACATCATGCCGGTGGCGACCGGGCCGTTCATCGCCTCGATCGGCCTGACCAGCCTCGGTCACCCTGCCCTCGCACTGACCACGTTCGGCGGCGCCGTCTTCTTCTGGCTGATCATCGGCTCGTTGATCTTTTCCCGTCTCATCAACGGGACACCTCTCGACCGCGAAGCGCTGCCCGTGCTGTCCGTGCTCGTCGTCACACCCGCGGCCGCCGGAGTGGCCTGGCTAGTCATCCGTGACGGGCAAGTCGACACCTTCACCTGGATCTTCCTGGGTGCCACCGCCATGACAGCCACCACCGTGCTAGCCCTTATCCCCTCGTTGGCTCGCGCTCCCATCACCATGGGTTACTGGGCGTTCGTATTCCCGGCAGCCACGGGAACCAACCTCGTCACGCGCGTCACCCACGCCGTCTCTGCTCCGGTGGCCGATCTCCTGTCCTGGTCGCTCCTGATCGCGGCGACCTTGGTGTTCCTGGGCGTCGTCTCCGCAACACTGGTCGTCGCACCCGTCCGCGCCGCGAGGAGGCGAAGGGCGACGGGTCCGTACGACCGGCGATACCAGGTACAGCCGTCAACAGACCCGGAGTGGAAGGAAGGCGCTGACAGCCGGCCCTGATGGGGTCAGTGCCTGTCCCGCTCCGGGTTCTGTGCCGGGTTCCCGTCCGGGCACTCGGGATCCTCGAAATCATCGTCCGGTGCGGAGGCGAAGAACAGGGACAGGGGGAGGGCGATCAAGACGGGGGTGTAGAACAGGCCGATCGACGCGCTGGCTATGACCACCAGCACCGTCACCAGGGCGGCGCACATCCACACCGCCGGGCGCAGGTAGTGCCACGGAACCGCGAGGGGGACCGCGGCCACGAGAGTGGCCAGGCCGCCCCAAAGCACCACCGGGCCGAGCTGGCCGGTGGAGAGCGTCAGTAGCAGCGTCGCGGTCAGGGAGAGCGCTGGCGCACTGAGAAGGGACAGTCGTCCGCTGTGGATTGTTCGCATCGTCGCTTTCCCATCGGGTCGGCAGTAGTGACACGCCCGGGCGCGTGGGTGGACGGGATCGGCGAAAAGGGCCGGAATACGGGGGATTCGGGACCGTTCCCGTGTGTGACCGGAGTGCCGATTTGTGCTATCCGCGCACTCCAGGCAGGCTGCATCTCATGGATGATTCGAAGAAGAGCTTGGAAGACCTCGTGCGGGACGAACTCGGTGACGAGCCGTCCCAGGAGGCCAAGGACTACGCACGCGAGCTCTACGAGCGCTACAAACTGCCCGCCACCGACGACGACGACAAGCCCGCCGCCCCGGCTGCCTCCGAGGAGTAGAACCGGGGAACGCCCCGACCCGTCGACGCACGGACCATGGCCGGACCGTCCCGTTCAGGGAAGTGTTCAGCGGAACACGACCTAGGGCCGGCCGTCGTCCCACACGAGTTCGAACCACACCTGGCGGCCCCGGCCGTCTCGTCGTGGTTCCGTGCCCCATTTACAGGAGAGCGCCTCGACCAGATCCAGGCCCCGGCCGTGTTCGGCCGTGTCATAGGGGTCCCGGTGCTGGGGTTGGGGTGCTTCCGTCGTGCTGCCGAGGTCCCGGACCTCCACCCGCGCCCAGCCGGGCGCGTGGTGCACGCACACCTCGAACTTTCCGGTGGCACGGCCCGAAGCGCTGTGGGTGACGGCATTGGTCGCGAGTTCGCTGGTCAACAGCGTCGCCGTGGTGGCCTCTGGTGAGTCACCCAACTGGCGGGCGACGAATCTTCGCGCGTAGGCGATCTGGCTGGGCAGGCCAGGGAAGCGTCTGCGCGCCGCACTGGGAGCGGTGTCGGGGCTGTTCGGGATGCTGCTGGACTCTTCCATGGGACTGGCCGGGCGTTGGGGACGGTGGAGAGGGGCCGACGTCGTCCGGGTCCCGCCTGGCGGCGCGGGACTGGCGGCTGGCGCGGATCTGGAAGCTGCGGTCTCACACATGTGGGTTCACTCCCCGGGGATGTGTGTACGAGGGCAGGGCTGAACTGGCGCCTGGCCCTCGAGGCGTCCATGCCCGGTGCGGGTCACGGCGCGGTGTGGACACGCGGTGCGAAGTCCCCTGGAGCAGGGAGGGAAGCCGCTCGGTATCGCTGGGGGTGCGGTACGAGGGTGGCGACGTGCGGTGGTGGAGAAGCCGCGGGGCTTCCCACTGGACTGGGGTGGGGCCGGGGGGAAGGCCGTGGGGGAAGGTCATGTCTGGTGTGGTGTGTGCCCTACGACACTGAAGGGCCTAGTCGCGATCAGCATACGCTCCGTGCCTCCTTGGGGACCCAGTCGACCTCATCCGGACAGACTAACCCTGCCTGAGCTGGATAAAGAGGGTGTCAATCGGGCTGGGAAGCCCGCCCGGGCACGGATATCGGAGAGGATGCGCGCCTCTGAGGAGCCTTCGTCGATGATAACGATTTGGTGAAGGTCGACTGGATTTTACCCGTTTATCCGGTCTTGCGCGTGTCCTGGGTCACCCGACAAGGTGTACGGCATGGCCTCGCCCACCCCCGACCCCCTGCCCATGGGCCACGGTGTCGAGATCGACCGCGCCGTCAGGCTCACCGACGAGGGCCACGTGCTCGTCGGTGGCTCCCCACCGCGTGCCCTGCGCCTTTCGTCGTCCGGTGTCAGTACCGTCATCCGGTGGCTCAGCGGTGCCCGCCCCGAGCACCACAGCGAGCGCGTACTCGCGCGCGAGCTCGTAGAAGCCGGGCTCGCCCACCCGCGTCCGGTCCCCGTAGCACCCGGTGCCGACGTCGGGATCGCCGTCGTGGGACGGTCCACGCCCGGGGAGCTCGCCGTCACGCTGGACCTGATCGCGGCGGAACACCCGCACCTGGAACCGCTCGTGGTCGGTGCCACCGGCCCGGCCGCCCAGGTGGCCCGCCAGCGCGGTCTCCGGGTGGTCAGCGGCCCGCCCGGTGGCTCATCAGGAGGCTCACACAGCGGCCCACAGGCCCGTGCGGTGGCGCTCAGGTCCTGTCCGGCCGAGTTCGTGGCGCTCGTAGAGCCGGGCACGCTGCCCGACCCCGGCTGGCTCGACGCCGCGCTCGGCCACTTCGCCGACCCCGACGTCTCCGCCGTGGTGCCCCGGGTCCTTCCCGCACGCCAGCGCTGCGGCCACCTCGGGATGGCGGTCGCCGCCCTCGCGGCCCTCAGCGCCGACCGGGGCGCCGACCCGGCGCCGATCCTGCCCTGGGGGCACGGACACTACGGACGCGGTCAGCCGGGGCCGCCCAACGAACACCTCTCCCGAGAGCCGGTGGAGCCCGTGTCCGCGCTGATCGTGCGCCGGGGGACCGCCGATATCGACCCGTCCCTGGGGGCTGGGGCAGAGCTGGAGCTGCTGTGGCGGTGGGCCGAGGAGGGCTGGTCGGTGCGGTACGAACCGCGCTGCCGGATCCGGACGCCGATGCCGAGCAAGTTCGGCGCCTACCTCCGCACCCGTTTCGACGCCGGTGCCGCGGCAGGTCCGCTGGCCAGCAGGCAGGGGCGCCTGGCGGCCGGCCCCGAACTCGCTCCGCTCGCCGCGGTGGGCCTGGGGCTGGCGCTGTGCGGCCGTCCGCGGTCGGGCCTGGTG
>NZ_BAAGZJ010000099.1:0-28127 GCF_054778635.1 Nocardiopsis nanhaiensis | reverse complement strand
CGGGCCGCCGCCCACGGGCCGCCGCCCACGGGCCGCCGCCCACGGGCCGCCGCCCACGGGCTCCCACGCTGGACCCCAAGCCCGCGCGGAAACCCGCACCCCCCGGGGACAGGGGCACACCCCAAGGGCAGGGGACCCCAACACCCCTTGTCAGCAAGCTCTAAGGTCCTGTCTGCCCCGACGTCCGCGTAGCGCGTCCGACGGGTTATGCCCGGCGCCGCTTGCCCTGGTAGCCGGTGCCGAGCCGGACCCGGCGGGTCGGCGCGAGCGGTGCGGCCAGCAGCAGTGCCAGTAGGAACGCCGCGAGCAGGACCGCGGGGGTGACGGAGGAACCGATTTCGGAGTGGTCGGCGGCGACCTCCGTCTCGGTGTCTTCGTCCTCGTCCTCAGAGGTCGGGGTGACCATCGGCAGCTCGGCCAAGTCCTCCGACGATCCCGGGGAGAGGTCGGGCAGGTCCGCCTCGTTGCGCGGGAGCGTGGGGATGTCGGCGTCGCTGGTGGGCACGCTGTCGACGCCGGAGCTGGGGGAGTTCCCGGGGACGTTGGGCGTGTTCCCGCCGCCTCCGGCCTCACCGCCGCCACCGCCACCGCCGCTGCCGTCACCGCCACCGGAACCGGTGTCCTCGTTCTCGTCGTTGCCGTCCGAGGGCGGGGTCTCAGAGGGGGTGTCCGAAGGGTCTCCGGGATCCGGCGCGTCGGGCCCCTCGGTGGGGCCGTCGGTCGGTGTCTCGGAGGGGTCTTCGGTGGGCTCGTCGGTCGGCGTCTCGGAGGGGTCCTCCGTCGGCTCGTCGGTCGGCGTCTCGGAGGGGTCCTCCGTCGGCTCGTCCGTCGGTGTCTCGGTCGGCTCCTCCGGCGGTTCGGAGGGCTCGGGGTCGGTGACCTCGACCGTCCACGTGTCTGAGGGGATTGAGACCGCGTCCGCGTCGTCGACGTCGGTGCACTCGGTGCCGGGGTCGGGGAGCACGTAGCGCAGCGTCGCGACCACGTCGGTGGTCTCTTCGGGTGTGCCGGTGACCGCGCTGTGGGCCTCACCTCGGGATTCGAGTGACTGCTCGGAGAACTCCGCCGCCTCGAAGGGGCCGTCGACGTCGAGCCCGAGCAGGCAGACGGTGGCGTAACCCAGGTTGGTCACGGTCAGCGTGTTCTCCGCCGACGAGCCCTTCTCGACGGAGTCGGAGGTGCTCGTGAAGGCGAAGCCGACGGCTGCCGGTTCGGCGTGCGCGGGGGCCATCACGGCGATGAGGGTGGAGCCGACGAAGGCGGCGCCGAGGGCGATGCTCAGGCGGCGTCTGTGGGGGAGTCTCGCGGTAACAGGGACAGCGGGGGTTGTCGCGGCGGTGGGCATCGGTGCGAGCTCACTCCTCCGGGGGCGCGCCATTGCGGCTCGGGCCGCACCCGGCCGTTGGGCTCCGCCACGCCTGCCATGCCCGTGTGTCGGGTGCGCCCCCGATCCTATGCGGTGTGGCCGCCGAGTTCGAGAGCGCTCGTCGTTGGATTCGGGACGGATGGCGTGTCAAGGGGAGAAATCGGAGCGGAGCGGCGCGAGAGGGCGCAAAAGGCGCCGGGGCGCCGAACGCGGGCGCCCCGGAATACCCGTAGCCGATGAGTCCTGGTCCTGCAGTCCCCGTGCCCCTACGTGGCACCGGCCTCAGCGGAACGGGCGGCGGGCAGCGGATCGGCTTCCCCTGCTGCTTCAGCCGGGACGGAAGCAGCGGCCCCCGACTTGGACGCGGGGTCGGGAACGAAGCGGTAGCCCACGTTGCGGACCGTGCCGATGAGGGACTCGTACTCCGATCCCAGCTTGGCGCGTAGCCGCCTTACGTGGACGTCGATGGTCCTGGTGCCGCCGAAGTAGTCGTAGCCCCAGACCTCCTGGAGGAGTTGGGCCCTGGTGTACACCCGGCCGGGGTGCTGCGCCAGGAACTTGAGCAGTTCGAACTCCTTGAAGGTGAGGTCGAGGATGCGGCCGCGGAGCCGGGCGATGTAGGTCGCCTCGTCGATCACGAGGTCGCCTCGGCGGATCTCGTCCGGGTCGTCGACCCGCGCGCCGGCCGAGCCGACGGCGAGGCGGAGGCGTGCCTCGACTTCGGCCGGTCCCGCGGTGGCCAGGACGAAGTCGTCGGCCTGCCAGTCCGGGGTGAGCGCCGCGACGCCGCCCTCGGTGAGGATGACCAGCAGCGGGCAGTCCAGTCCGGTGGTGTCGAGCAGGCGGCAGAAGTTGCGGGCCGCCGCCAGGTCCGTACGCGCGTCGACCAGAATGGCGTCTACGGGGGTGCTGGAGTTCCCACTGGCACCGGACGCCAGGAGGGCGCCGGCCTCCGCGGGCGCCACCCGCACCGAGTGCAGGAGGAGTCCGAGGGCGGGTAGGACGTGGTCAGACGGTTCGTTCGAGTTCGTCAGTAGCAGCAGATGGCTCATGCGTCTCTTCTCGTCGGCCCGCTTGCCGCGGGCGATCGAAGGCGCCATTGCCCCCGGTGAAGATTTGTTGAATTCGTCGCCTCCGAGCAACACCAAGGATAATCAATAGATGGCGAAGTGCACTATCCGGTACTGGGCATCGGCGAAGGAAGCGGCCGGAACGGCCGAAGAGACCGTCGAAGCCGACACCCTCGCGGCCGCTCTCGAAGTGGCGTGTCAACTGCACCCCGAGGACCGTTTCCAGCGTGTACTCGGGGCTTCCTCGCTCCTGGTCGACGAGCACCCGGTCGGCAAGCGGGCGCACGGTGAGGTCGCGGTTACGGACGGGACTGTGATCGAGGTCCTACCGCCCTTCGCGGGGGGATGAGAGGTCGAAAACATGACGGAATCGGAGGGAAACATGCCGGAAACCTCGGAGTGGGCGGGGATGGCGCGGGTGGTGATGCTGGGCAAGCCCGGATGCCATCTGTGTGAGGACGCGTGGTCGGTCATCACCCGTGTGACGGACGAGCTCGGTGCGGACCGCGCCGAGCAGGAGCTCGACGGGGTGTCCGAGGCGGATCGGGAGGAGTACTGGGACAAGGTCCCGGTGACCTTCGTCGACGGGCGCAGGCACGACTTCTGGCGGGTTTCGGAGGAGCGCCTGCGTTCCGCGCTCTCTCCCTGAAGGGCGGTTCTCCAACGGGGAAACACACCGCCGTCAGTCCGGGAAAGACGGCGGTGCCATTCTCTGCCCGTGCTCTGCCTGCTCCCTGTCCGGGCGGAATGCCGGTGATGTGATCTCCCGTTTCGAACTGGTCGGCAAGGGCCCCATTTGTGGGAACTCGCGATCCCGGCGTCACACGGCACCCCACTTTGTGCGTGCTTTCACAAGCACGTAATCTGGAGGCCCAGACCCGTAGGTCGGGGAAGCGCGCGGACCCGGCGCCCTGCGTCCGATTCGTGCGTGGCCCGCACCCCGCCCGACCCGACCCGGCCCCCAGGAGCGCTTGCCTGTGACCAATCGTCCACCCCGGCCCCGGGAGCGGGGAATACCGGAGGCCACCGTCGCCCGGCTTCCGGTCTACCTTCGAGCCCTTCAATCCCTGCAGGAACGGGGTACGGCCACTGTCTCCTCCGAGGCGCTGGCCAACGCCGCCGGAGTGAACTCCGCGAAGCTCCGCAAGGACCTCTCCCACCTCGGGTCCTATGGAACACGTGGCGTGGGTTACGAGGTGGAATACCTCATCTATCAAATCTCACGTGAGCTTGGTCTCACCCAGGACTGGTCCGTGGCCATCGTCGGCATCGGAAACCTGGGCCGCGCACTGGCCAACTACGGGGGATTCGGCACGCGCGGGTTCAGGATCGCGGCCCTGCTCGACGCCGACCCGGAGGTGGTCGGCAGGACCGTGGCGTCGCTGGATGTGAGGCATATTGACAGCCTGGAAGAGGTTGTGCGTTCCAGGGGCGTTTCGATCGGCGTCATCGCCACGCCGGCCGGATCCGCTCAAGGGGTGGCCAGCCGCTTCGTTGAGGCCGGGGTGACCAGCATCCTCAACTTCGCTCCGGTCGTGCTGAATGTGCCGGACGGGGTCGATGTGCGTAAGGTCGACTTGTCCATCGAACTCCAGATCCTGGCCTTCCACGCGCAGCGCCGGGCCGACGGTGACGGCCATCCGCAGCGGGCGGGACTGGGAGTGACGTGAGACCGCAGGGTCCCGGGACGTTCTCTGTGCGTCCGGGGTCCGGAGAGCGGTGCCGAAGAGCGAGCGTGTGCCGCGTTTCGGGGGGCTGACGGCGGGGGTACTCGGCCGTGCCCGAACATGGAGAGACATAGTGCCTGCATAGGAGTGCGGATGAGTGTCCTGGCCGTGGGGTTGAGCCATCGGAGTTCGCCGGTGGCGCTACTCGAACGTGTCGCGCTGAACGGGGAGACGCGTGCCAGTGCGGTCGGGGAGATGGTCGGCTCCGACGCGGTCAACGAGGTCATGGTGGTCTCCACGTGCAACCGCACGGAGATCTACGCCGACGTCGACGCCTACCACGGCGGGGTCGCGGCCGTCACCGAACTCCTCTCCTGGCACACCGGCGTGTCCCTCAGTGAACTCTCCGAGTTCCTCTACGTGCACTTCGACGACAACGCCGTCCGCCACCTGTACTCCGTGACCTGCGGCCTCGACTCCATGGTCGTCGGCGAGGGCCAGATCCTCGGCCAGGTCCGCGACGCCCTCAAGGAGGGACAGGAGACCGGCTCGGTCGGCCGGGTCCTCAACGACCTCGGCCAGCGCGCGCTGCGCGTGGGCAAGCGCGCCCACACCGAGACCCACCTCGACCACGCCGGGGCGGACATGGTCAGCTTCGGCCTCACCGTCGCCACGCGCGACCTGGCGGTGACCCCGGTCCCAGGTACCCCGGTCGCCGACGTCACCCCGCCCGCGGGCTGCCCCATGTCCGGCCAGGGCGCACTGCCCGGCCAGGGCGCACTGCCCGGCCAGGGCGCCGCGGAGGCGCCCGCCCGGGACCAACCCAGGGTCCTCAGCGCGGAACTTCCCTCCGGCCCGCTCACGGGCACCCGTGTGCTGGTCCTCGGGGCCGGTTCCATGAGCGCGCTCTCCGCCAACACCGTCGCCCGCCAGGGCGCCGGAACGGTCATCGTCGCCAACCGCACCCGGGAGCGCGCCGCCCGCCTGTCCGAATGCCTCAACGAGGCCTACGACACCGTGCACGCGCACACCGTGCCCTTCTCCGAGGCGGCCGACTCCCTCGCCGACGTCGACCTTGTCATCTCCTGCACCGGAGCCCAAGGCCTCGTGCTCACCGCCGACGCCGTGGCCGCCGCGACCCGGGGCCGGACCCGGCCCCTCGTCTTCCTCGACCTCGCGCTGCCCCGCGACATCGACCCCGCCGTGCGAGAGCAGACCGGGGTCAGACTGGTCGACATCGAAGACCTCAGGCAGGCCGCCTCCAGCGCCGATACCGCCGGAGAGCGTTCCAATGCGCTCACCCTCGTCCGCGGGATCGTCGACGAGGAGGTCGGGGAGTTCCGCGCGGTCCGCAGAGCCAGCGAGGTCGCACCCACCGTCGTCGCCCTGCGCACCCAGGCCCGCGACGTCGTCGACGCCGAGCTCGCCCGCCTCCGCGGCCGCCTGCCCGACGACATGGACGAGCGCACCCGCGAGGAGATCGGCCGCGCGATGCGCCGCGTCGCCGACAAGCTCCTGCACAGACCTACCGTCCGCGTGAAGGAGCTGGCCGCGGACCCCGACGGGGAGTCCTATGAGGCCGCCTTGCGCCAACTGTTCGACCTCGACCTGAAGGCCCCGGAGATCGCGGCCGACCCCGCACCCGACACCGCGGCGCGGTCCGCGCAGGAGAAGGCATGACCGGCACACCCGCCAAGCTCGGCACCCGCCGCAGCACCATGGCCACCACCCAGTCCCGCGGGGTCGCCGACACGATCACGGAGCGGACCGGGAAGGCGATCGACCTGGAGCTCATCACCAGCTTCGGCGACGTCACCAAGGCCCACCTGACCCAGCTCGGCGGCACAGGTGTCTTCGTCAACGCCCTGCGCGACGAACTGGTCGCGGGCACCATCGACTTCGCCGTGCACTCGCTCAAGGACCTGCCCACCACGCCCGCCGACGGCCTGGTCCTCGCCGCCATCCCCGAGCGCGACGACCCCCGCGACGCCCTGTGCGCCCGGGACGGTCTCGAGTTCGCCGACCTGCCCGCCGGGTCCAAGGTCGGTACGGGCTCCCCGCGCCGCGTGGCCCAGCTGGCCGCGCTCCGCCCCGACCTGGTCTACCTGCCCATCCGCGGCAATGCCGAGACCCGCCTGGGCAAGGTCACCTCCGGCGAGCTCGACGCCGTGATCCTCGCCTACGCCGGACTCGGCCGCGTGGGCCGCCGGGACCGGGTCACCGACGTGTTCGGCCCCGACCGGATGCTGCCCGCCCCGGGCCAGGGCGCCTTGGCCGTGGAGTGCCGCACCGAACGCGCGGACGCCGACCTCGCCTACCTGTCCTCCGTGGACCACGCGCCGACCCGCACCGAGGTCGTCGCGGAGCGTACCGTCCTCGCCGAACTCGAGGCGGGGTGCGCCGCCCCGGTCGGTGCCTTCGCCGAGTACGGTTCGGGCACCCTGCGCCTGCGGGCCGCCGTGGTCGCCACCAACGGGGCCACCGCCGTGCGCAGGGAGAAGACCATCGATCTCGACTCGCCCGAAAAGCTCGACGACGCCGTCGCGCTCGGCCGGGAACTGGCCCGCCAGATGATCGCCGAGGGCGCCGACCGCATCGTCGCCGAGGCCTTCGCCGAGAGGGACGAACCCCAGAACACCTGAATCCGATGACCCGGGCAGCACCTCAGCTGCTGGGCAACACCCGCGCGGGTCGCCCCCGCCTCACCGTCACCGCCCCGGAGGCCGGATCCAGGGCACGGGCGACCCACACACGAGGAGCCAGTACGTGAACGCCAACGCCAACGCCCAGCCGGAGGAACCCCGCGCCGCTCGGCGGCCCGGCCACGTCGCCCTGGTCGGTTCCGGTCCGGGCGGCGCTGACCTGCTGACCCTGCGCGGCGCCGAGCTGCTGCGCAACGCCGACGTGGTCGTCACCCTGCGCGAGCCCGCGGGTGAGGAGCTCTCCGGGTTCCGGGCGGAACTGCTCGCCCACTGCGCCGAGGACGTGTCCGTGGTCGAGGCCGCCGAGTGCGGCGGCGACATCAACGCCCTCGCCGTCACCCGGGCCCGCGAGGGCCAGCGGGTCGTGCGCCTGTACTCCGGAGACCCCTTCTTCGGCTGCCGCGGCGCCGAGCTGGTCGCCACGTGCAAGGAGGCGGGTATCGAGGTCGAGGTCGCCCCCGGCGTCTCCTCAGTCACCGCCGTGCCCACCTTCGGCGGCATTCCCCTGCTCACCGACGCCAGCGCCGAGGTGCGTGTCCTGCACGCCCGACCGCACGGCGACAAGGAGGTCGACTGGGCGGAGGCCGCCGCCAGCGACGCCCCCTTGGTCATCCTGGGCGCGGACGCACCCGCGGGGGAGGCACCCGAGCACCAGGGCCCCGGGTTCGACGTACTGTGCAAGACCCTCATCGCGGGCGGGCGCCCCGCGACCACGCCGGTCGCCGTCATCCGCGCCGGAGGCACCACGAGGCAGACCACGGTCACCTCGACGCTGGCCCGCCTGGTCGCCGAGCTCAAGTCCACCGACGCCAAGAACCACCACGTCACGGCGCCCGCGCTGATGGTCGTCGGCGCGCCGGTGGCCCGCCAGGCCGAACACTCCTGGTTCGAGACCCGTCCGCTGTTCGGCTGGCGCGTCCTGGTGCCCCGCACCAAGGAGCAGGCCGCGGCGCTGTCCGACCAGCTCATCAGCTACGGCGGGGTACCCGAGGAGGTGCCCACCATCTCGGTGGAGCCGCCCCGCACCCCGCAGCAGATGGAGCGGGCCGTACGCGGCCTGGTGACCGGCCGCTACCAGTGGGTCGCCTTCACCTCCGTCAACGCCGTGAAGGCCATCCGCGAACGACTGGAGTCCTACGGACTGGACGCCCGGGCCTTCGCGGGTGTGAAGGTCGCCGTGGTCGGAGAGGCCACCGCGCAGGCGGTGCGGGACTTCGGCATCCAGCCCGACCTGGAGCCGCCGGAAGACGCCCAGTCCAGCAAGGGCCTGGTGTCGGTGTGGCCGCCCTACGACGCCGAGATCGACCCCATCGAGCGGGTCCTGCTGCCGCGCGCGGACATCGCCACAGAGACCCTCGCCGCCGGCCTCACCGACCTCGGTTGGGAGATCGACGACGTCACGGCCTACCGCACGGTGCGCGCCGCGCCCCCGCCCCAGCCGGTCCGCGAGGCCATCAAGGGCGGCGGGTTCGACGCCGTGCTCTTCACGTCGTCCTCGACGGTGCGCAACCTGGTGGGGATCGCGGGCAAGCCGCACAACACCACCGCCATCGCCGTGATCGGCCCGGAGACGGAGAAGACCGCCATCGAGTTCGGCCTGCGGGTCGACGTCGTGGCGCCGAAAGCCTCGGTTTCCGCCCTCGCGGGGGCACTTTCGGAGTACGGTGCGGCCAAGCGCCGGGAAGCGATCGAGGCGGGCAAGCCCGTCCTCAAGCCGAGTCAGAAGCGCCGCGGCCGCCGCCGCAAGCTCTGAGCCCGACCGGGCCGCGGCCCCGGCGCCGCAGAACCGTCCACACGCCGCCACTACCCGTGCCGCCACAATCCGGGAGCCCAGAAATGACCGCTGCCAGCCACGACGCCGAGTTTCCCGTCGCCAGGCCGCGCCGCCTGCGCCGAGGCCCTGCGCTGCGTCGCTTGGCCGCGGAGACCCGGGTGCTCCCGGAGAACCTGATCCTGCCGATGTTCGTCAAGGAGGGGATCACCGAGCCGGTGCCGATCTCCTCGATGCCCGGCCAGGTGCAGCACACCCGTGACAGTCTGCGCAAGGCCGCCGGTGAGGCGGCCGCGGCCGGGGTCAGCGGGCTGATGCTGTTCGGGATCCCCGAGCACAAGGACAGTGTGGGCTCGCAGGCCGACGACCCGGACGGCGTGGTCCAAGCGGCCCTGCGCGACCTGTCCGCGGAGGTCGGCACGGACATCGTGGTGATGGCCGACCTGTGCCTGTGCGAGTACACCGACCACGGCCACTGCGGGCCGCTGGAGGAGAGCGGGCACGTCAACAACGACCTCACACTGGAGCGGTACGCGTCCATCGCCGCCGCCCAGGCTGAGGCCGGAGCCGCGGTGGTCGCGCCCAGCGGGATGATGGACGGTCAGGTCGGGGCGATCCGCACCGGACTGGACCGGGCCGGGTACCCGCAGGTGCCGATCCTCGCCTACGCCGCCAAGTACGCGTCCGTGTTCTACGGCCCCTTCCGCGAGGCGGCCGAGGGCGCACCCCGGTTCGGGGACCGCGCCGGCTACCAGCAGGACCCGGCCAACGTCCGCGAGTCGTTGCGCGAGGTGGCCTTGGACGTCGCCGAGGGCGCCGACATGGTGATGGTCAAACCGGGCCTGGCCTACCTCGACGTGGTGGCCAAGGTCGCGGAGTCCGCGCCGGTACCCGTGTCGGCCTATCAGGTGAGCGGTGAGTACGCCATGATCGAGGCGGCGGCAGAGAAGGGCTGGCTCGACCGGGAGCGGGCGATCCTGGAGACGCTGACCTCCTACCGGCGCGCGGGGGCCGAACAGATCCTCACGTACTGGGCCACCGAGGCGGCCCGTCTGCTCCGCTGACGCGGCCAGGCCCACGCCCCGGTCGCGGCCGCCGGGCGCCGGGCCACTCTTCACAGTCGGCCGCGCCCGCACCGACGACGACCGGGGAGACCAGATGGCCGACGTGCTGTACCGAAGGAAACGACGCCACGCGACGGACAGCATGCTGGAGTCGGCACTGCGCTACGCGGGCCTGGGCTGGCCCGTGGTCCGGGGCGCGGCCCCCGGTGAGGACCGGGCGTGTACGTGCGACCGGATGGGCTGTCCCGACCCGGCGGCACATCCGGTCAACGCTGCCTGGGGCGTGGAGGCGAGCACCGACACGGAGACGATCCGACGCTGGTGGACGGCGAACCCGGGCGCGAACGTGGTCCTGCCCACCGGCCGGGTCTTCGACGTCCTAGACGTGCCCCGGGAGGCCGGTGTGATGGCCCTGGCCCGGATGGGCCGCTCCGGTGTCCCGGCGGGCCCGGTCGCCTCCCTGGACTCGCGCTACCTGTTCTTCGCCGCCACCCGCTCCCCGATGGACGAGGACGAGTGGTGGTCCTGCCACCTGGACTGCGTCCCCGAGTCCGTCGAGGAAATGCCGGGGCTGCGCTGGCACTGCCGGGACAGCTTCGTCCTCGGCGCCCCCTCCGTCCTGGCTTCCGGCGGACGCGTCACCTGGATCCGGGCTCCGCGCGACGTAGAGGGCTCGGTCGTGCTCCCCGACCCGATCGCGGTACTCGACATCCTCAACGACGCCAGCGAGGAGTTCACGGGCTGACCCCGGCCTGACCGGTGCCTTTCGGGCGGTTTGGCCGTATCCGGCCAGAGTGAACCGGCTGCTCTGCGCCATGCTCTAACTTCGTGTGCGTGAGACTACGCAACGCAAACCACCCCTGCCCCTGCGCATGATGGCTTTCTGCGCTGCCGTCGTGCTGTCGGTCGGCGCCTGCCGAGACGGAGACGAGGCGGGCGACGGAGCTGCGGAGGACGCCGTGGAGGAGACGCCCGCCGACACGGAGACCGGGGCCGGCGAGCCCGGAGACGGACAGCCTGAAGAGGCGGAGGAGCCCACGACGACCGTTGAGGGCGAAGGACTCGCCTACGACCTCCCCGAGGACTGGGAGCCGATCGAGGAGTCCCCGGAGGACTTCGCCATGGACTCCGAGGCCCTCCAGCACGGTCTGGTCCGAGACGACGGGACCGTGCTCGCCTATACCAGCGCGACTCTCGCAGAGAAGTCCCCGGACGACGGTCCGGCAGCGGACGCGATGGGCGCGGCCAACCTCCTGAGCGGGTTCATCGGCCCGCTGAACGAGGGCTTCGAGGCGCGCGGCGTCACGGAGTTCGAGGTGCCTGGAGCACCCGACGCCGCCCGCGCCGACATGGGGTACAACACCGACCTGTCCGGGACCACGCTGGTGGTGGACACCGGAACCGACGACTTCACGATGCTGCACGTGGTCCTGCACGAGGCGGCACAACCGGACGGTGGCGAGGCCGGCACCGATGACTTGGAGGCCATCCTGACGTCGGTCCGAGTGGACTGACCCCGTCCATGCTTGGTCGGCACCCGCTATCTCATTCCCCGCGCTCGTTGAACCACAGGGCTAATCGGGTGCGGTCGCGCAGCTCCAGCTTGCGGAGGATGTTCGTGACGTGGTTCTTCGCCGTGCCCTCGGTGATGAACAGGGTCCGGGCGATCTCCCGGTTGGTGGCGCCCCCGCCCACCAGGCGCGCCACCTCCTCCTCGCGCTCGGACAGCAGGGACTCCGGAGGTGCCGGGGACGCCGGGGGAGCGGAGGGAACGGGGTCGCCCAAGGCCGCAACCAGGCGTTCCGCGGCCGGGCCGCCGAGGACCGTGTCGCCCCGGGCCGCTTGGCGGATGGCCAGCACCAGCTCGTCCGGTGGGACGTCCTTGAGCAGATAGCCGCGGGCGCCCGCGCGCAGGCCGCCGAAGACGAGTTCGTCGTCGTCGAAGGTGGTGAGGATGACCGCCGGCACGTCCGGGTACTCGGCGCGCATCCGGGTGACGAGCTCGATCCCGTCCATGCGCGGCATGCGGGCGTCCACCAGGGCCACGCCGGGGGGCGGTGCGGCTGCCAGGAACTCCAAGGCCTCGACCCCGTCGGCCGCCTCGCCGACGACCTCGATGCCCTCTTCGATCTCCAACAGCTTCCGCAGCCCCTGCCGCAACAGGATCTGGTCGTCCACGATCAGCACCGAAACCGCGCTCACGCGACACCTCCCGCCGTCACCGTAGCGGGAGGGCCGGGATCCGCGGACGCGGCCGGGACGGTCACCCGGAGCCGGAAACCGCCCTCCGGAAGGTTGCCGGAGGTCACGGAGCCCGCCAAGGCGGACACCCGCTCGCGGAGACCGCGCAGCCCGAACCCGCTCCGGACCGTCTCCTCCACCGCGCCGTTCCCGTTGTCGGCCACGGAGACGGACACACCTTCCGGAGAGGCCGCAACCGCCACCTCGACCCGGTCGCCGCCCGAGTGGCGCAGCGCGTTGGTCAACCCCTCCTGGAGCGCCCGGTAGCAGACCAGCTCCGCCTCCTGGCTCAGCTCCGGCCAGGTTCCGGTATCGGTGAAGTCGATGTGGACACCGCCGCCGTCGAAGGACTCAGCCATCGCGCGCATGGCCGCCGTGCCCGCGCGCCCCTCCAACTGGAGCGGGCGCAGCGCGCGCACCCAGCGGCGGGTGTCGGTGAGCGCCTCACGAGCCAGCTCCCGGGCCTGGTCCACCTCGTCCCAGGCGGCGTCGGGACGGGCCGTACGGAAGCGGAGGGCGTTGGAGAGGGACATCGTGAGCGCCGTCAGGTAGTGGCCGGTGCTGTCGTGCATCTCCCGGGACATCCGGGCGCGCTCCTCGGCCACGGTCAGCTCGCGCACGCGGTCGGCGTGCTGGCGCAGCTCGGCGTGGGCCTCCTCCAACTCGGCGAGAAGCGCGCGCGTGTGTTCGGCGCGCTGGGCGGAGACCACGAGACCGATGAAGACCAAGGCGGACAGGGCGGTCAAGAGTACGAGTCCCGCCGCGAGGACCAGTCCTACGTAGAAGGGCTCACCAGGGAGCACCACCATCACAAGCATGGACGAGCTGGTGAGCAGCGCGGCATAGCCGATGAATCCGGGGATCCCGAAGACCGCCACCGCGTTCATCGTGGCCACGCACACGACGAGGAACATTGTGTGGTTGCTGATGAACATGATGCTCAGGGTGAGCACGAGAAATGCCACGCTCGCCGCTTTGCGGAGCCACGGAGCGTTCGGGGACCACGCAAGGAAGGGCCACAGGAAACAGGAAAGGCACAAGGCGACCAGGCTGGTCATCACGAGCCCGTAGACGGCAGGCCCCTGCTCCTGGAGCTCCCCTGTGTCAGTGGCGACCGCGATCGCCAGGGCCAGCATCAGCAGAGTGGTCGTCACCGCCCCCCAGAACAACAGGTGGAGAACGAGCGGCGGGCGGTCCTCGCGCAGCTCGACCCAAGAGGACAGGTCGGGAAGGGAACCGAGCGACTTCATTCTTCGACAATAGCCCAGACCGGCCCGGGGGAAATGTACTCCGGGGTCATGGAACGAGCACGTCCTGACCATGACCTCTGGCATGTTCCCGGTTCGGTAAAGCCCGTGACCCTCCCGTGCCTCCGGCCCGATGCCTCCTTTCCGTTTTCTTCGTAGATTTTTGTCGAAGGCGAATGGGACGTAGATCGGAGGAGCGGTGGAGAAAGTGAAGGAAGAGCAAGGGAAGGACGGGCGGGGCGCTTTCCAGTTCCCGTGGGCCGGATCGGCGGTCGGGTTGGTCCTGGTCGTGCTGATGGCCGTGGTGTCCTGGACGCACTGGGCGGAGCTCCCCCGGATGGTCCCCAGCGGAAAGGTCGATTTGGCCGGAGAACCCACGCTGACCCCGCGCTGGCTGTATGCTTCGGCCGCTCCGAGCGTCATGGTGCTGCTGATGGTGATCCTGTCGATCGGGCTGCCCATAGCCGCGCGGTTTCAGCGAGAGCTCACGATGCCGGTGTTCTGGTCGGCGAAGGGCGCACGCGCACTCCTGGACCTCTTTCTGGTGCTGATGGGCGGCTTCGTGTTGGTCATCCACACCGTCATGCTCCGCGCTGAGGCCGGCCGGGAACTTCCCCTGTCCACCGACCACATGATGGTGCTGTTCGTGGCCGCGTTCCTGGTGGGGATGGGGTTGCTCGTCCCGCTCCTGCGGGCCAAGGCCGACTACGACACGCTGTCCGCCCGCTGGTGGGACAGGGCGCGGTGGCCGGTGGGGATCGCGGTCGCACTCGTCGGCGTGCTCTGCGCGGCGGTCGGGTTCCTCGCCTCAGAACCGATGCTGGCCGCCTACCTGGTGGGGCTCATGCTCCCCGCGATCCTCATCGGTTGCGCTGTCCCCTTCGTCGGAAACCAGGAGTGGAAGAACAAGACCAGGAGTGTCGTATGAGCCCCGAGAAAACGGTGGAGCCAGAATACGTAGTCACCACTGAGAAAGTCACCCGCTCCTATGGCAACGGGGTCGGAGTTTTCGATATCGACCTCGCAGTTCCCCGGGGAAGTGTATTCGGGCTGGTCGGCCCGAACGGCGCGGGGAAGACCACGTTGCTCTCGATCCTGGCGGGGATGCGGGCCGAAGGGAAAGGCAGTGTGGATTCTGCGGGGGCGCGTTTCCTGCTGTGCCCGGACGTCCCCGACTTCGAGCCGTGGCTGACCGCCGCCGAGGTGGTCGCCCTCAGCGCGGAGATCACGGGGGACCACGCGACGGAGCGGGACGTGGATCGGGCGCTTTCCAGGGTGGGGCTCGCCGAGGCGGCCGACCGGCGCAACGGCCGGTTCTCCCGGGGGATGCGCCAGCGCCTCGGTCTCGCCGCCGCTCTGGTGTGCCGCCCGGACGTGCTCATCCTCGACGAACCCGCCTCCGGGCTCGATCCGCAGGGGCGCGTGGACGTCCTCGACCTCATCACCTCACTGCGAGGGGAGTGCACGATCATCCTCGCCAGCCACCTGCTCGGGGACGTGCAGAGGGTCTGCGACGACGTCGCCGTTCTGGTCAGGGGCCGGATGGTCTACCAAGGCCCGATGGCCGACATCGCCGACCAGGGGCGGCCGAACGCTTGGCACGTCCGGATACGCGGTTCGGCTGAGCAGCTGGCCGGACGCCTGCGGGCCATGCCCTGGGTCGCCCACGCGGCTGCCGTGGAGGAGGACTGCGTGTACCTGGAAGCGGTCGACGCCGAGTCCGGCGAACTCCGCCTTCCCGCGATCCTCGCCGAGCACCGGACCCCGCTCGTCGCCATGACCGGCTACGAGGCGGACCTGGAGTCGGCGTTCCTCTCCCTCACGAACACGCCTGGACCCGCCGCCCCGAACCGAACCGACCTCTCCCTCCCGAACAGGACGGACCGATGAACGGCACGCTGTACCGACTGGAGACCACCCGGCTGATCCGCACCCACACCCTGCTCGCCCTGGTCCTGCTCTGCGGCGTCTTCGGGGCACTCGGGCCTCTGACGGCCTATTTCACGAAGGACCTCGTCGAGATGGCCGAGCCCGGAATGGGCATCGACATCCCGGCGGCCACCGCGCCGGACGCCCTGGGCTCCTACATGGAGTTGGCCGCGCCCTTCGGGGTGCTGGCGGTGGTGCTGGTGGCCGCGGCTGCGCTGTCGGTGGACGCCAGTCCGGGCCGCTCCGCCTTCTACCGCTCACGCGTGAAGCGCGCTTCGGACCTGGTCCTGCCGCGGTTCGCGCTCTCCACAGCCGCCGCCCTCGCGGCCTTCCTGGCGGGCGCCTTGGTCGCCTGGGCGGTGACCTCGTTCCTCTACCAGTCCCTGCCGCTGGTCTCGACGCTGCTCGGTGCCTTCCTGGCCGGGCTGTACCTGGCCTTCGCGGTGGCCGTGGTGGCGCTGGTGTCGACGGTCGCCCGGAGCACTCTCGCCACGGCGGGCTTCTCCGTCCTGGTCCTGGTCGTGGTCCTGATCGTGGGCCAGCTGCCGTTCCTCGCCCAGTGGGGGCCCAGCGGCCTGCTCAACGGGCAGGTCGGCCTGAGCTCGGGGGTTCCGC
Organism: Nocardiopsis nanhaiensis; assembly: GCF_054778635.1. NCBI lineage: Bacteria > Bacillati > Actinomycetota > Actinomycetes > Streptosporangiales > Nocardiopsidaceae > Nocardiopsis > Nocardiopsis nanhaiensis. The sequence goes on along the minus strand of NZ_BAAGZJ010000099.1, from coordinate 12,455 downwards.
TCGCCGAGTTCGCACCGATGGCGGCGGTCACGGTCGTGTTCACCGCGGCGGTCTTGGCGGTCGCCGTGCGCAGGAGCGGCGCCCGCGAGATCTGAGGGGATTCGAGCGCTTCCATGGCGAACAGGGCGGATCCGTCATGGAATATGAACGGCGGGGGTCTTGGCCGGCCCCCGCCGTTCACCCGTGCTCCGATTTCGGGCGGCCCGGGCGGCCCGGGCGGTTCGCCTCGGGCGGCCAACCCACGGCCCGCTCAGATCTCCGTGGCGTTGACGACGATGCCGTCGTGGTCGCTGTAGAGCCACTCACCGGGGACGAAGGTGACGTCTCCGAAGGTGACCGGAACGTCCTGGCGGCCCGCGGCGTCCTTGAGGGACTTGCGGGGGTTGGAACCGAGGGCCTTCACGCCGAGCTCCAGCTGGCCCAGTGCGACGGTGTCGCGGACCGCGCCGTTGATGACCACCCCGGCCCAGTTGTTGCGCACCGCGGCCTCCGCGATCAGGTCGCCCATCAGGGCGGTCCGCAGGGAGCCGTTTCCGTCGACGACCAGGACCGCGCCCCCGCCGGGGGAGTTGAGGACCTGCTTGACCATCCCGTTGTCCTCGTGGCAGCGGACGGTGCGGATCGGTCCGGAGAAGACCTGGTGCCTCCCGTACTGGCGGAACTGCGTGGAGCAGCTGCGCAGGGTGTCGCCGTGGTCGTCGATCAGGTCCGCCGTGGTGAAGTTCGTGGCCATGACAGCTCCGCTCTGTGGAGGCAAACGGGTGGACCAGTCCAAATTACTCACCGGTAGAGCACGGGAGTCGTGTCGGGGCGAGCATTGTTGCGCTGGGCGGACTCCAGCTCCTCCGTAAGGATCCCGCTCTTGCGGACCTGGGAGTCCCCGGTAGATGACAAGATGGGAACCTTCCAGTCATTAGCCCGTGGGAGTCCCGTCACCGGGACGTCGCCGAGCCTTCCCCCTGCTTGTCCCAGCGACTCTTCTCCCCTCACGTCTCCAATGGAGTGAGATGGTCTCCGAGATCTTCGCCATCAGTGCCGCCTGGTCGCGGGCCGTGATCGAGTTCGGTGCCGGACTCGACCCCTGGATGCAGACCGCGGCCGAATGGGGCACCGACCTCCTCCTCGGTGCCTTCGCGATCCTCTTCCTCATGGCCTGGTGGCGGGCCCGCTCCGCCAACTCCCGACTGGTCGGCCTGGCCCTGTTCGCCCCGGTCGCCACGGTCATCGCCTACGGCGCCAGCGTCACGCTCAAGTCGTTCTTCGAACAGCTGCGCCCCTGTCAGGCCATGACCGATCTGAGCACCATCGCCACGTGCGACCCGATCGGCGACTGGTCCTTCCCCAGCAACCACGCCGCCATCGCCGGGGCCGCGGCCGCCGCGGTCATCGTCGCTTGGCGCCGCTTCGCCGTCGCCGCGATCCTGTTCGCCGTCCTCGAGGCCTTCTCCCGCGTCCTCGTCGGCGCCCACTACCCGCACGACGTCACCGTCGGCCTCATCGTCGGCGCCCTGGTCGCCGCGCTGGTCTCCCTCGTGATGGCCCGCCCGATGACCGCCCTCGTCGACAAGCTCGCGGAGTTCGACCTCCTCCGTCCCCTGCTCCGGGCCGAGAGGCCCGGCCAGCCCCCGGAGACCCAGCAGTCCCCTAAGGACACCCGCGCCAACGTCTAGACCCCCGAGCCCGTGTGCCCTGCCCTTTCCCTTCGGGGCAGGGCACACGTGTGTCTGGGCGCACCGGGAGGGAAGGAAGATCGCTGCGAGGCGGGTCACGGTCACGGCGGCGGAGACAGCTGACACACTGGTGAGGTGGGTACTCAACAGACTTCCGCAGAGCTCTTCCAGCGGGCGGCCGCCGTCGTTCCCGGCGGCGTGAACTCGCCTGTCCGCGCGTTCGGTGCCGTCGGCGGCACCCCGCCGTTCTTCGTCAAGGGCGAAGGCCCCTACCTCACGGACTCCGAAGGCCGCCAGTACGTCGACCTCGTCTGCTCCTGGGGGCCGCTCGTCCTGGGGCACGCGAACCCCTCGGTCGTGGAAGCCCTCCACGGCGCCGTCGCGGCCGGGACCTCCTACGGCGCTCCGACACCCGGTGAGGTCGAACTCGCCGAGCTGATCGTCGAGCGCACCCCGGCGGAGCGGGTCCGCCTGGTCAACTCCGGGACCGAAGCCACCATGTCGGCGATCCGGCTCGCGCGCGGGTTCACCGGGCGCAGCAAGGTCGTCAAGTTCGCGGGCAACTACCACGGGCACGTGGACGCACTCCTCGCCTCCGCAGGCTCCGGCCTGGCCACGTTCGCCCTGCCGGACTCGCCGGGAGTCACCGGTGCCAGCGCCGCGGACACCCTGGTGCTGCCCTACAACGACGTCGAGGCCGTCGAGCGGGCCTTCGCCGAGCACGGTGACGACATCGCCTGCGTGATCGCGGAGGCCTGCCCCGCGAACATGGGCGTCGTCCCGCCCAAGGCCGGGTTCAACGCCCGCCTCAAGGAGATCGCGCACGCCAGCGGCGCGCTCTTGGTCCTCGACGAGGTCCTCACCGGCTTCCGTGTCAGCGCCTCCGGCTGGTACGGCCTTGAAGGCGTGGCCGCCGACCTCGTGACCTTCGGCAAGGTCATGGGCGGCGGACTGCCCGCGGCGGCCTTCGGCGGGCGCGCCGAGATCATGGACCGCCTCGCGCCGGACGGCCCCGTCTACCAGGCGGGCACCCTTTCCGGTAACCCGCTGGCCACGGCGGCCGGCCTGGCGACCCTGCGCGGTGCCACCCCGGAGGTCTACGAGCACATCGACCGGGTCTCCGCCCAGGTCGAGTCCGAGATCTCCAAGGCTCTCAGCGCCGAGGGCGTCACCCACCGGGTCCAGAGCGGGGGCAACCTGTTCACGGTGTTCTTCACCGACCACGAAGTGACCGACTTCGACACCGCCCGAGGCACGGACACCAAGGTGTTCGCGGCGTTCTTCCACGCCATGCTCGAGCAGGGCGTCTACCTGCCGCCCGCGGCCTTCGAGTCGTGGTTCTTCTCCTCCGCGCACGACGACGCCGCCATCGACAGGGTGGTCTCGGCCCTGCCCAAGGCCGCGCAGGCGGCGGCCCGGGCCCAGGGCTGAACCGGCGTCCGAGTCCCGGACACAGAGCCCGTAATCGAGACAGAAAGCTGCCACGATGACCACGACCACCGTCGTCCACCTGCTCCGGCACGGTGAGGTGTACAACCCCGACAAGGTTCTCTACGGTCGGCTGCCCGACTACCACCTGAGCGACCGGGGACAGCGGATGGCGGAGATGGCCGCCGACTGGTTCGAGGGCCACGACATCGCGGCCCTGTTCTCTTCGCCGCTGGACCGCACCCAGGAGACCGCGGTCCCGCTGGAGAAGGCCTTCGACCTTCCGGTGACCCTGGACGACCGGCTCATCGAGGCGGCCAACAAGTTCGAGGGAATGTCGCTGTCCGGCCGGTCGGTGCGCGACCCCCAGGTGCTGAAGCGGCTCTACAACCCCTTCAAGCCCTCTTGGGGCGAGCCCTACCAGGAGATCGTCGACCGGATGGTCGAGGTCATCAAGACTGTTCGCAGGGCCGCCTGGGGCCGCGAGGCCGTGTGTGTCAGCCACCAGCTGCCGATCTGGATGTCCCGCCGCGCGGCCGAGGGCAAGCGTCTCTGGCACCGGCCCGACCTGCGGGAATGTAATCTCGCCAGTGTCACGTCGCTGACCTTCGCGGATCAGCGGCTGGCCAGCGTCAGTTACGCCGAACCGGCCGCCGTGCTCTACAAGGACGGCCCGTCGCTTCCCGGGGCGTGACCCGCGCCGCTTACCCGTAGCGGTAAGCTGGGCGCACGGGTGCGGTAGACGTGCGTCTTGAGAACGTCGTCCTCCCCGGGGCACGCCCCGGTCGTACCGGTCCACCCGCGCGTTCGCGCGCGTGTGTGCCCGAGCGAGCCCAGCAACCGCATCCGAGCCAGCAGGTGTCCGTCACCGGTGGTTCGGCATGTCCGTACTCACTCGTCAGCGAGAAGGTGATCCCATGGGTTCCGTCATCAAGAAGCGCCGCAAGCGGATGGCGAAGAAGAAGCACCGCAAGCTGCTCAAGCGCACGCGTGTCGCGCGTCGCAACAAGAAGTAGGACCGTTCGCGGCGAACGTCGTCTCTCCGCGGGCGCGGGCGGGCCCCAGGCACGCCCCGGACGCGGAGACACTTCTTTTTCCTTGCGTGGGGTTTGCCACCGCAATGGAATTTTCTGGGTGAACCACTGTTGTGTTTCACGGGTCGCGGTCGCCGGTTCACCCCAAGCGGGTGAACGGTCCGCGGGCCATCCGGACCACTATCGTCTCCTTCCAAGGAACGTGTAGCCATGGCTCGTGTCGTACTCGTCACCGGGGTCTCCAGCCCCTTGGCCGCAAGGGTCGCCCAGACCCTGAGCAAGGAGCCCGGTGTACATCGGGTGATCGGCGCGGACTCCGCCCCGCCACCGAGCGGGAACACGGGTATTGATTACCAGCACGTCGACCTCCACGACGGCAGCCTGGACCGCATAGTCGCCGGCTCCGGCGCCGAACTGGTCCTGCACCTGGGCCTGGACACGGCGAAGGGTCCCAACCGGGAGGACAACCTCCTGGGCACGATGCGGGTGCTGGGCGCGGCCCAGCGCTCCTCCACCGTCCAGCGGCTCGTGGTGCGCTCCAGCGCCACCCTGGACGCCGATGACGCGGCCGAGGTCGAGCGGCACACCCGCGGCCTCCAGCGGCGCCGCCCCGATCTGTCCGTGGCCGTCCTGAGGTTCGCCAACCTCATCGGTCCTTCGGTGGACACCCCGCTCACCCGTTACATGTGCTCCCGTGTCGTCCCCACCGTGATGGGCCGCGATCCGCGAGTGCAGTTCCTGCACGAGGACGACGGGGTCGAGGCGCTGGTGCGTACGGCTCTCAGCGACGAGACCGGCTTCTTCGACGTCGCCGGTGCGGACGCCGTCCCGCTCTCGCACTGCCTGCGCAGGATCGGCGGCCAGCGGCTGCCCGTCCCCGCCCGCGGCCTCAAGGTGCTGCGGGGCATGGCCAAGCACGGCCGGATCGACTACGCCAGTTCCAGCGCCGCCCGCTCGGTGGGCGCCGGCCTGACCGCTTCGCAGCTGGACCCGGCACCCTTGGTCCGGGTTCTGGACTGGGCGCCCTCCTACAGCTCTATCGAGGCCTTCGAGTCGTACGCGCACGACCGCGGCGGCCCGCCCCGCGCCACGGGTCTGCGCCCGGTGCACGTCCTCGCCCTGGCCCGCGCCACCCTGGGGCGTTAGGCCCCGAACCCCGCACTCACCAGTCGCGCATCTCGTCGGCCCACGCCCGGAGTCCCGCGGCGAAACCCTCCCTGTCCTGCTCGGACAGGCGTTCCATCGCACGTTGGAGCGGCGCCGCCCGTGCGGTCACCAAAGACTCCACGGAGGACCGGTAGTCGTCGGCCAGGCTCAGGAGCGTGCGTCGCCGGTTGTCCGGATCTTCCTCTGACACCACCAGCCCGGCACGCCTGAGGTCTCCCGCCAACTCGCTCGCGGTCGGCAGCGACACCGCCATCCGCCCGGCCAGTTCGGACACCCCGAGCGCCTGGGCCACGGCCAACTGCCCGAGTACACCGCCGTGCCGCGCGGTCAGCCCGTGTTCGGCGAACACGGCCGCGACGTCGTCGGGCATGTCCACCTTGATGCGCCTGAAATAGACCTCCAACTGCGGTATGACCCCCAGTTCCGTCACGAGAAAGCGGTTCGGGGTGCCGGGGGACCCGGGAGTCCTGTCGTCTGCCATACCCCTGATCATATTATTCGTATATTCAAACTGTTTGGATATACGAAGTGTAATGGGTAGCGTCGTCTCCACGGAGCCTTCCCCGCCGGAGGTGACGGGGGAATCCCCAGAGGAGGAGTGACCCATGGCTAGTAACGACCCGGAGCGGCACCGCACCTGCTTCCTCGACCCTCACCCGTACGGCTACGTGTACGTCGGGGCGCGCGTCGCACCGCCCGGACATGCGCCCTTCGTCCGGCGCAGCAGGGCGCGGGACGATGCCCTGGAGGAGTTCCGGGCGCTCGCTGGCGAGCTGGAGGCGCTCCCAGGGGCCGTCGCCACCACGGTCTACGAAGCGGTGTTCATGCCGCCTCTCGAGGGCGGGCCGCGCTTCGACGTCGTCCTGCTCGTCACTACCGCTTCTCCCGAGGCCGTGGCGGAAGTCCTCGCCTCGGAGGCCTACGGGCGCCTGGACGGAGAACTCGTGATGACCGCCCGGAACACGCGCCGGATCGGTGAGACCGGGAGCGACCCCGGTGCGACCTTCCTGCTCAACCACTTCACCGCGCCCGACCCCGATCGTGCCGTGGCGGTGTGGGAAGGTCTGACCCGCTGGTACGTCAGCCGGATCGGTGTCGACAACTCGACCCTCCTCCAGCCACTGGGGGAGGCGCCCTTCGAGCTCGTCAACCACGTGCGGCTGCCGAGCGGCCCGGCCCGCTTCCTGCTCGCCCAGTTCACCAGGCCGAGTTTCTTCCGCCGGGTGCGCGCCGATCTCCGCGGCGCGGGCATGAAGGCCCGGCCCGTGTTCTACCGGCGGCTCTGAGCGGCTCTCAGGGCAGCGTGAGGGCCCGGCGGTGCCGTACCGCGCGTACCGCCACGGCCCCGGCGACGGCGCCCGCCACGGCGGCGGGTACGGCCACCTTCAGCGCCGCCCGGTGTCTGCGGAAGTCGTGGACCGGCCACTCGTGGGTGCGCGCGTACCGGCGGAGGTCGCCGTCCGGGTTGACCGCGTGCGGATCTCCCACGAGCGACAGCAGCGGGAGGTCGTTCGAGGAGTCGCTGTAGGCCGAGCACGCCGCGAGGTCCAGCCCCTCCTTCTCAGCCAGCGCCCGCACGGCGACGGCCTTCGCGGGGCCGTGCAGCAGGTCGCCGTTGAGCCGTCCCGTGTACACCCCGTCGATGCTCTCCGCCTCGGTGCCCAGCGCGCCGGTCAGTCCCAGTCGCCGACGGATGATCTGGGCCAGCTCCACCGGGGTGGCGGTGACCAGCCACACCGGCCGTCCCGCGTCCAGGTGGCCCTGAACCAGCGCCTGGGTGCCCTGCCAGATGCGGTCGGCCATGGTTTCGTCGTAGATCTCCTCGCACAGGGCGACCAGGTCGTCGACGTCGTGTCCGGCCACGAAGGCCAAGGCCGCCTCGCGCGCCGCGTTGATGTGCTCGGGCTGCTCGCTGCCGGTGAGCCGGAACACCGTCTGGCCCCACGCGAAGCGCATCAGGTCCCGTGTGGTGAACAGGTCGCGGGAGGCCAGGCCGCGGGCGAAGTGGTAGATCGACGCACCCCGCATCAGGGTGTTGTCCACGTCGAAGAAGGCGGCTCCGGGGCCGACCGGTTCCGGGGACACGGCGTCGTGTGACACGGTTCTCTCCTGGCTCGGGTGGGGAGGCGGCCCTCCGGTGTCCGGGGTGGCGCTCCCCGCGTACATGCGAGCCTACGACCACCCGCGACTCCCGTGTCGCGGCTGCGCAAAGGCGCCAAGTCCAGTGATGAAGCTCACAGTCCCGGGTGCGGTTTCGGCCTCCACTCTGCGGGATCGTCCCCGAGCCCGACCTCCCAAGAGTGCACTCGGTGCACATCCACCCGCTCGCGTGCAGCATCATTGTCGAGATGGTCACGGTAGGACTGACATTCATAAGCGCGTTGGTGGGCTGGAGCGCCACCGCCGCGCTGACCGCGTATGCCCAACGCCGTCCCAGCATCGCCGCGATCGCTTGGCTGGTCGCCGCCCTGGGCATGACCGTCGGGCTCAGCGCCGCGGTGATAGGCGCGATGTTCGACTTCGGCGAGCTCACCTTCCGCCTGCTGCATATCGGTGTCAGCCTCATAGGCCCGCTCTTCATGGCGTGGGGCGCCTTCGAGTACGCGGTCCGTTCGCCGAACGCCCGCTTCACCTCGCGCCTGTTCCTCAGCGCCCTGACCATCGTCCCCCTGGTGGTGCTGGCGGCCGACCGCGCCAGCGGCAGGTTCGACGCTTCCTTCCCCCCGCTGGGCGAATACTACGACCTGATCCCGCGCGCGCTCGTGAACGGCGCGCAGGTCTTCGTCGCCGTCCTCCTCGTCGTCGCGATCATCGCCGTGGCCAGGCGCGGCACCCGAGGCTCCGGGATGACGGACCTCGCGGTGCTGGGCCTCCTCGTCCTCGCCTCCATCCTCTCCGTCGTCGTCGGCCGCTTCGGCCTGGACGCGATCGGCCCGCTGCTGATGCTCGGCGCCATCTCCGCCCTCTGGGGCGCCGGGGCCCTGGCGGCCAAGCCCCGCCGCGACCCCTTCGACGACGATGACGACTACTACGACGACGATTTCGACGACGACTACGACGAGTACGACGACGAGCCCCAGGAGGAGCCCGTGCGCCGCAAACGCCGCAACGCCGACCCCTATGACGACCTCTACGGGGAGGCGCCCGCGGGTGCGTCGGCCAAGGTCCGCGGTGTCATCACGATCTACACGCTCGCCGAAGGCCAGGGGGGCGGGTTCGACCAGCTCGCCAACGCCGTCGTCGCCGAGGTCTCCAAGCGCGAACCGGACACTCTGCTGTTCGCCGCGCACACGGTGCCCAGCGCGCCCCTGCAGCGCATCGTCTACGCGATCTACCGTGACGAGCTCGCTCAGGAGGAGCACGACCAGCAGCCGCACATCGTGGAGTTCACCCGCCGCCTGTCCGGGCACGTGGTGGCCACCAACGTGATCGAGCTCTCCCTCTCCGGTGCCGCGGCCAACGACGGCCTCGCAGCCATGCTCATGCAGTCCTGAGCAGGGTTTTCACGGCTGGCAATCCTCCAACACGGGTGGGGGGTCCCTTCCAGAGGTGTGAGTTCAGCGGCCTGGGGCGGAACCAACGAGAGGCAACCTGCGTCCAATCCCGAGTGAAGTAGCCTTCCCTACAGGTTTTTCATGACCGGCACCCGTCGGGTGCCAGTGGCGTGTGACCGATACCGGCCGGATGACCCAGTCGAGAGGCGCGCCGGAGCGAAAGAAAGTGTGCTGGGAGTCCGATGCGTAAGTTTCTTGTCGTCTTCCTGATCCTTGTCGCCGTGCTCGTCGTGGCGGCGGACATCGGGGCGCGCGCGTTCGCGCAGAACACCCTTGCCGAGCGCATGGCGCAGCAGATGGAAATGTCCGAGGAACCGGAAGTCTCCATCGCGGGCTGGGCGTTCCTCCCGCAGGTCGTCAGCGGTACCTACACGGAGATCGACATCACCGCCGACAGCGCGACCATGGACGGGGTGACGGTCGAACAGGTCGAGGCGACCGCCTCCGACGTCGAAGCGCCGCTGAGCGACCTCATGGACGAGCCCACGGTGACCGCTGGCGAGATCGACGGTTCCTTCGTGGTGCCCTACTCCTACTTCAACCCGCACCTGCCCGAGGGCATGACCATCAGCAACGAGGACGGGGAGCCCCGGATCAGCGGTGAGCTCGCCCTCTCCGAGCTCGGCCTGAGCACCACGGTCACCAGCGGCGGCGAGTTCACCGTCGAGGGCGACACCCTCCACGTGACCCCGGTCGACATCGAGGTGGGCGACGCCCCCGTCGACGTCAGCGGCGCGGTCACGAACATGCTGACCTTCAGCGCCCAGGTGCCCGAGCTGCCCTTCGGCCTGAGCATCACCGAAATGGAGGCCACCTCCAACGGCCTGCAGGTCACCGGCACCGGTGAGGACGTCCCCCTGATGGGCTCTGAGGACGCCTGATGAACACCGCGGCGGAGACGCTCGGCGCCGGCCTCCTCGGCGCCGAGCTGGGCCCGAGGGCCACGCTCGTGCAGATCTCGAGTGCCTTCTGCCAGCCGTGCCGCGCCACCCGTCGGATCCTGGCGGACGTGGCGGAGATGGTCGAGGGCGTCGTGCACGTGGAGATCGACGCCGAATCCCGGCTCGACCTGGTGCGGCACCTGGAGATCCGCGGAACCCCAACGGTGTTCGTGCTCGACCCGTCGGGCAGGATCGTCCGCCGTGCCGGGGGACAACCCCGCAAGGCCGACGTGATCGCCGCGGTCGGCGAAGCCGTCCTGTGACCCAGCCCACCCGTGACAAGAGCGCGGTCCGGCCTGTAGCGTCTAGGACGTGACTTCCTTGACGAGCGCGTATCTGACGAAGCGACGTGCGGTGGACTTCTGCCGCGTCGCCGCCGCGCTCTGTCCGTGTCCCTAGGGCGGACGGGTTCTCCGAAGCCTCCGCCCGCTCCGTGCGACCGGCCCTCCCCCGTGCACGCAGCTGGGATGAATTCCTTTGCAGGTCACCTTCGACGGACAGCGCTCCGGCGCTTCGATGGCCAGCTTCCACGAAACCCCTGTGTGCCAGGGGCGGCTCGGTAGCGCCGCGCCCGCCCTTTCTACGCGCAGTGCTTCTCCCGTGTACTTTCCGGCTCCCGCCGGTTGCGGGGACCACCCGGACGCCCGCCGTTCGGGCCGGTGAGAAGCCGCCTGAATCCCCCGTTCCGGGCAGAGCGCGCCCGGAACGCAACGCACCGACCGCGTATGTCATACCGCACTGAAAAACAGGAGGTTCCCCATGAGCCGCTCCGACGTCCTAGTGGACGCCGACTGGGTGGAGGCTCACCTGGACGACGCCAACGTCGTCCTCGTGGAGGTTGACGAGGACACGTCCGCCTACGACAAGGGCCACATCCCCGGCGCCGTCAAGATCGACTGGAAGACGGACCTCCAGGACCCGGTCCGCCGTGACTTCGTGGACCAGACCGGTTTCGAGAAGCTGCTGTCCGCCAAGGGCATCGGCAACGACGACCAGGTCATCCTGTACGGCGGCAACAACAACTGGTTCGCCGCCTACGCCTACTGGTACTTCAAGCTGTACGGGCACGACAACGTGCGCCTGCTCGACGGCGGCCGCAAGAAGTGGGAGCTGGACTCCCGCGAGCTCGTGAAGGAGGTCCCGGAGCGGGCCGCCACCGAGTACAAGGCCAAGGAGCAGGACTCCTCGATCCGCGCCTTCCGCGACGAGGTCGTCAACGCGATCGGCACCAAGGACCTGGTCGACGTCCGCTCGCCCGACGAGTTCACCGGCAAGCTGCTGACGCCCGCGCACCTGCCGCAGGAGACCTCGCAGCGCCCGGGCCACATCCCGACCGCGCGCAACATCCCGTGGGCCAAGACGGCCAACGAGGACGGCACCTTCAAGACCGCGGACGAGCTGCGCGAGCTCTACACCGAGGCCGGGGTGGACCTCGACAAGGACATCATCGCGTACTGCCGCATCGGCGAGCGCTCCTCGCACACCTGGTTCGCCCTGCACGAGATCGTCGGGCTGGAGAACGTCAAGAACTACGACGGTTCCTGGACCGAGTACGGCTCTCTGGTGGGCGTTCCGGTCGAGCTCGGAGAGGCGGAGGCCAAGTGAGCGACAGCTGCGGAGCACCCGAGGGCGGCGTCGCCCTGGCCGATGTCGACGCGGGAGACCAGGCCGTCATCCAGGGCACGGTGACCCGTGACGGTCAGCCCCTGCGCGGCGCCTACGCCCGGCTGCTGAACGAGTCCGACGACTTCGTCGGGGAGGTCGCCACCGGAGACGAGGGCACCTTCCGCTTCTTCGCGGCCGACGGGTCGTGGAAGGTACGCGTGCTGGCCTCCAAGGGCTTCACCGGTGAGTACCCGGTCCAGGCCGAGGTCGGCAAGGTCATCGACGTCCAGGTCCAGGCCTAGGTCCTAGGGGCCGCGGCCCGGGCCCTGCCCCGCCGGGGCCGAACGGACACCGAGCGCACGGCGCCGGTGCCGACGGAGAGATCCGTCCGGTACCGGCGCCGCGCTGTTTCTCAGGGCGTGGTAACAAAGGGGGTTTGGTTGCCCAGCCCTTGGGGTGTGCCGCTTGCCGCGTGGGTGCCGCTTTCCGCGTGGGTGGGAGAGTTCGCGTGGGTGGGGTTCGGTCCTGCGTGGCCGTGGGGTTCCCTGCGGGTGGGGGAGTCCGCGTGGGCTGGGGGTTTGTTGTTGGGTACGGGTTTCCCCGTTTCCTGCCGCTTGATGGTGGCCGTCTCCGCTGCGCGCGTCAAGGTCGTCGCCGTCGAAGCGCTGGCGCGCTGTCGGAGGCGCTCCACCTTGACCCGCTTCGCTGCGACGGCGGGTGGGCGGCAGTCAGGAAACGGGGGGCGTGTGGTCGGGGTGGCGACGGGACCGGCCTTCGGCCGGGAACTGCCCCGGCCGTGGCCGGCCGGGTTCCTGCCCGTGGGTCTGGTTGTGTCGGCAGGCGCGTCGCAATCCAGTGGCCGGTGGGCGACGAAGGGCCCGAACAGGTGCCTGGGTGGCTGGGCGCGTCCCACCGGTCTGGCGGCTCGGTGGTGGGTGGCCCATACGGGTGCGGGTGGTGCCGGTGGCCCGGTCGGGTGTGGGGTGGGGCGTGGTGAGCCCCCCTGTTGGAGGCATTGTGGGCGCCGAGATTGCCTCCAGGGAGGGGGCTCACCGG
>NZ_BAAGZJ010000098.1:0-28270 GCF_054778635.1 Nocardiopsis nanhaiensis | reverse complement strand
TGTGTTCTTTACTTTATCAGGTGTTCCGCACCCCGCCAAATCGGCGGTTTCGGCAGTGTTTCCACTAAACCCAAGATCGGGGTAAAGCCCGTTTCGCTTCTTTCGCCCTGCGTTTCCGCCCGGCGTCAGAAGCAACTCTCCGAGCTTACATGCTCCGGGCAGTGCCCGAACCATCTCGGCTCAGTGGAGAAAGAGTGTGTCTGTGATCGCGGCCCGGTGCTGAGCTAGATCCCCAGGGGATCCGCTCGCCGTCCCGCAGCGACTCGGTGAGTCTAGGCAACTGGTTCAGAGACGTCAAATCCGCCCGGACCTTGGGGAGATCCCCGATCTGTCCGGACGTCCCGCGTTGCCTTGGAGCCCCCATCGTGCTGGGTTCCCGCCCTGGTCCGCGGTGTAACGCCCCGGTTCCGCTCGCCCTGCATGGAGGGCGGTGCTTCTCGTGGCTTGCTTGTCAGGCACAGGCAATCCTGCCCTGGCCCTCACTCAGGCAAACACGCACACCCGAAGATTCTTTGCGGAACCAGTGAGACGAGGAGGGGCGGGGGTGACTGTCCGTTGGGCCACTGCTCCCACCCCGTCCTACGACCAGTTCGCGACCAGTCCTCGCTCGGGCCGTACTCAGGCCATGTCAGCCAGCTCACTGGCAAGCTTCCGGAAGGCGATCCCCCGGTGGCTGATCGCGTTCTTCTCTTCCCCGGACAGCTCCGCGGCGGTGCGGTTCTCCCCCTCGGGGACGAAGACCGGGTCGTAGCCGAACCCGTTCTCTCCTCTGCGCTCCCCCACGAGACGGCCACGAAGCACCCCTTCGGCGACAGCCTCGATCCCGTCCGGCATCACCAGGACGGCGGCGCAGACGAACTGCGCTCCCCTGCGCTCGGCCGGGGTGTCGGACAGCTGGTCGAGTACCAGGTCCAGATTGGCCCGGTCCTGGTCGCCATCACCGAACCCGCCCGCCCAACGGGCGGAGAGCACCCCTGGCATCCCCCGTAGTTCGTCCACGGCCAAGCCTGAGTCGTCCGCGACCGCCGGCAACCCCGTGTGGGCGGCGATCGCCCGAGCCTTGAGCAGGGCGTTGCCGATGAACGTGGGTTCGGTCTCGGGCACCTCGGGTGCCTCCGGGAACGAGTCCAAGGCCAGGACCTCCGCCTCCACTCCCGCTTCGGCGAGGATGGCGCGCATCTCAGGCACCTTCTTCGCGTTGCGCGTGGCAAGGACGAGTTTCACCGTTCCTCCTCCACCGGGAACTCCACCGATCCGGGCACCGACACCGGTCCAGGTGCCCACGACGCCGTTCTCGGTACTCACTCCGACAGGGCCTTCTTCTGGATGGCCGTAAGTTCATCGCACCCGGTGGTGGCCAGGTCGAGCAGCTTGTTGAGCAGTTCGCGGTCGAAGGCCGCGTCCTGGCCCTCAGCGGTGCCCTGCACCTCGACGAACTTGCCGCCACCGGTCATCACGATGTTCATGTCGGTGTCGGCGACCGAGTCCTCGAGGTAGTTCAGGTCCAGCCGGGGCTGGCCCTGAACCACACCGACACTGACTGCGGAGAGTGAGTCGGACAGCGGGTTGTTCTTGAGCTTGCGGCGCTTGCGCAGGTGCTTCATGGCGTCAGCCAGGGCCACGTAGGCACCGGTGATCGCCGCGGTACGGGTACCTCCGTCAGCCTGCAACACGTCGCAGTCCAAAGTGATGGTGTGCTCACCCATCGCCTTGAAGTCCACGACGGCACGCAGGGAACGGCCGATGAGGCGGGAGATCTCGTGGGTGCGCCCGCCGAGCTTGCCGCGCACGGACTCACGGGCACCGCGGGTGTCCGTGGCGCGCGGGAGCATGGCGTACTCGGCGGTGACCCACCCTTCACCGGTGCCCCGGCGCCAGCGGGGCACACCGTCCTCGACGCTGGCGGCGCAGAGCACGCGCGTGTCTCCGAACTCGATGAGCACGGAGCCTTCCGCGTGGCGAAGCCAGTTGCGGTGGATGTTCACAGGGCGGAGTTGGGTCGGAACGCGTCCGTCAGGTCGGGCCATGGACACGAGCGTATATCCGGAAGGTGCCGATCGGGGCTGGACTCGGGACGCACCTGCCCCGATGGGACCCGTGCCACACCGGTACCGCGCCGACAGGGCGCCGGAGGCCGGGTGGACCACCCGCGGCCCACCGGCCGCCGGCGGTTCTCAGGCGCCGACCTCGTGGACCTGTCCGCCTCGGGCCAGCTCGATGTCGCCGCCGAAGGTGGAGCGCGCCTCGTCCATAGTGATCGTGTCGTCGTTCCACGGGACGAGGTGGGTGAGCAGGAGCTTGCGGACCCGGGCACGAGTGGCGTGGTCGCCCGCCTCGCTACCGGTGAGGTGCATGTCCTTGGGGTGCTCGACGTGGTCGTGGAAGGCCGCCTCGCACAAGAACAGGTCGGTTTCCCGGGCCAGCTCGATGAGCGAGTCGCAGGATCCGGTGTCGCCGGAATAGGTGAGGCTGACGCCCTCGTGTTCCAGACGGATACCGAAGGCGTCGACCGGGTGGTTGACCCGGTCGACGCGGGCGGTCATCGGACCGATCCGGAACTCACCGGGTGAGAGCTCGTGGAAGTCGAAGACCTCGGTCATCCCGGGATCCGGGTCCAGCCCGTAGATCTCGGCGAGGCGAGCCGCGACGCCCTCGGGCCCGTAGACGGGGATGGGCGGTTTCGCACCGCCGGGCGAGTACATGCGGGCGACCCAGTAGGCACACATGTCGGCACAGTGGTCCGTGTGCAAGTGGCTGAGGAAGACGGCGTCGACGGAGTAGAGGTCAGCGTAGCGCTGGAGGGCACCGAGCGCGCCGTTGCCGAGGTCGAGTAGGAGGCGGTAACCGCCGGCCTCGACCAGGTAACAGGAAGCCGGACTGTCCGGCCCGGGAAAGCTCCCGGAGGACCCGATAATCGTGAGTCGCACGTCGTCGTCGCCTTTTCGATCGGCCGCACTGTCTCCGTGGCCCCTGGGTGACGTGTGCGGGGAGCGCGGTGAGCGGCTGGTTCTGCGGATGTCCCGTAGTTACGGGTGTACCCCAATGGCCGCCCTGGTGGTACAAAATGTGGCTCGCATCTCAGGCGACGTGTATCACGTGTGAATTTTTCACACCGATTGACCAGTTGTGCCCGGTTCTGGCCATCAGGGTTCGGGACACCGAGCCTCTCAGGGCACAGGCGCTGCCAGGACGACGGGGTCGGTCTACGGTGTGGACATGACGGACGCTCACTCCCCCGATGGCCGCGTCCCACTGCTGGGCCAACTGGCCGGCGAAAGCTGGTTCACGCGTATGGGCGAGGTCGCGGCGACCAAGTCACTGACCTGGCTGGCGTCCGACCCGGGGCTCCGCTCCGCCGTACTCGCGCACCTCGGAGGACGGGCCGGCACGGAGCTCAGCAGCGTGGAGCAGTTCATTCCCGAGCCCGTACACGAGGACGGGGCGCGACCCGACATCGAGCTGCGCGACGCGGACGGCCAAACCATCGCCCTTGTCGAAGCCAAGTTCGACGCGCATCTGGCAGCGGATCAGCTCGCTGCCTACCTCCGCGTCCTCGACCGGCGTTCCGGACCCCACGGCGGCGCCCTGTTCGTGCTGGTCCCGCCGAGCAGGGCCGGCGAGGCACAGCAGATCCTCGACCAAGCGGTGAAGGAGTGGCCTGCGGGGACACCCCACGCCGTCGTCACCTGGGACGAGTGGCTCGCCGTGTGGGAAGCCGTCACCGAGGAGTCCGGCGATACCCGGCTCGCCAGCGACCTGCAGCAGGTGAAGGCCATGTGCCGCACGCTGGGCGGGCTCGTGATTCCGCCGCTCGCTGGAACGGCCGCTGGCTTGGACTGGCAGGCGCGGGCAAGCGACCTCCGCGAGACCGTGAAAGTCGTCACGGCGCGCTTTCTGGGGTCCTTGGGGCCCAGTAACCTGCCGATGCGGGGAAGGCTGGAGTCCACGCAGTACTGCTACCGGTACCTACCGGAGATCAGCCGGACGACCTGGGTGCAGGTCGGGGTCTGGGGCCGGCTCGCGGACGAGGGGCACACCCCGTTCTGGCTGATGCTCCACAAGGACGACGAAGGGTCCGGCGGATTCCAGGCGGCCCTGCAGCGGCTCCTGGCCTCGGAACGGTCCCGCAAGGTCCGGCGTGACTTCGGACACGCGTGGGTGCCCCTGGAAGTACCCGGCGACGCCAGTGGGCCGGAGCTGGCCGACGCCCTCGAGGCGGAAGTGGGCGCCGTGCTGAGGATTCTGAAGCCGTAGTCGCCACGCCACCGGTGCCGGTACCGCTGATCGACGCGGGCACCGCCAGAGCAGTGTGCCCAAGGCCCGGCACCGGATGGAACCGTCGGAGGCCGGTCACCCGCGTGGGGTGACCGGCCTCCGCGGCGGTTCCGGTGAGCCGAGGGGCTCACGCCCAAAGCTGACCGTCCAGGCGTTCCTCGGCCTCCTCGAGGGTGCCCTCGTAGGCACCCGTGGAGAGGTACTTCCATCCGGCGTCGGCGATGACGAACGCGATGTCGGCGCTCCGCCCCTCCCGTCCGGCCTTGCGGGCCATACCGAGCGCGGCGTGCAGGGCGCCACCGGTGGAGATGCCCGCGAAGACGCCCTCCTTCTCCAGGAGTTCCCTGGTCCGCTTGAGCGCGGCGTCGGCGGGCACGGAGAACCTGGTCGAGAGAACGGACTCGTCGTAGAGCTCGGGAACGAACCCCTCATCGATGTTGCGCAGCCCGTAGACCAGCTCGCCGTACCGCGGCTCGGCGGCGACGATCTGCACATCGGACTTGTGCTCGCGCAGGTAGCGGCCCACACCCATGAGCGTGCCCGTGGTCCCCAGGCCCGCCACGAAGTGGGTGATCTCGGGCAGGTCGGCCAGCAGTTCAGGACCGGTGGTCTCGTAGTGGGCCCGAGCGTTGGCCGGGTTGCCGTACTGGTACAGCATCACCCAGTCCGGGTGGGCCGCGGCCATCTCCTTCGCGACCCGGACGGCCTCGTTGGAACCGCCCGCCGCGTCGGAGAAGTGGACCTCGGCACCCCACATGGCGAGCAGCTGCTTGCGCTCGTCGGAGGTGTTCTCCGGCATGACGCAGACCATGTGGTAGCCGCGCAGCTTGGCGACCATGGCCAGCGAGATGCCGGTGTTCCCCGACGTCGGCTCCAGGATGGTGCAGCCCGGTGACAGCAGCCCGTCCTTTTCGGCCTGCTCGATCATGAAGAACGCCGCGCGGTCCTTGATCGAGCCGGTGGGGTTGCGGTCTTCCAGCTTCGCCCACAGCCGGACGTCCGGCGAGGGCGACAGTCGGGGCAGGCCGACCAGCGGCGTCCCGCCGAGGGAGTCGAGTAGGGAGTCGTAGCGCATGGCGTCCTTACGGCCTCGCGGCCTGGGGAGTGTTCTTGACGCGGCCTAGCGGGAGCCGCCGGCCACGGCGGGCAGCACGGTCACGCTGTCACCGTCGGAGAGCTCGGCCTCGAGCCCGCCGACGAAACGGACGTCCTCGTCGTTGAGGTACACGTTGATGAAGCGGCGCAGCTTGCCACCGTCCACCAAGCGCTCGGCGATGCCGGGGTGACGGCTGTCCAGGTCGGTGATCAGCTCGCTGAGGGTGCTGCCGGACCCTTCGACGACCTTCGCGTCGTCCGTCAGGTTGCGCAGAATGGTGGGGATGCGGACCTCGATGGCCATGAAGGTGACTCCGTAAACGTTCGTTGTTGTGCGTTCAATACCAACAGGCGACCCACCGCTCCCATTCCGGCTGACGCCTCTGAGCGGTGACCACGGCGGGCCCCGTCGGGGCCCTGTAGGTCACGGAGCCTGTCGGTCGCTGTGCCTGGTGGTACTCGGCGGTGCCTGGTCTTGCCTACCGGTTGCTGGACACCGCTGCTCTACTGGACACCGCTGGTTTCGGTGACCTCTACCGGTTCCTCGGTGACCTCGCCGTCGATGATCCGGTAGGAGCGGAACTCCGCGCTGTCGGTCTCGCGCGTGGAGACGAGGACGTAGTGGGCCCCGGGTTCCGACGCGTAGGAGATGTCCGTACGCGACGGGTAGGCCTCGGTCGCGGTGTGGGAGTGGTAGATCACAACGGGTTCCTCGTCGCGATCGTCCATCTCGCGCCAGACCTTGAGCTGTTCGAGCGAGTCGAAGCGGTAGAAGGTCGGCGACCGTTCGGCGTTGATCATCTCAATGAACCGCTCCGGGCGGTCGGATCCCTCCGGGCCGGCGACGACACCGCACGCCTCATCGGGGTGGTCGCGGCGGGCGTGGGCGACGATCTGGTCGTAGATCGAACGGTCAATCCTCAGCATGGGTCCCAGGGTACCCAAGAACTTATCTCTACCAACCAGGTGGGTATTAAAGTGTGGGCGGGGTTGTGGGTGGGACTGGGTGCACGCTGGGTCGACAGGCTCAACGGGGCGACATTGCAAGGCTCACCCCTGGTAGGGAGCCCCACCCGGCATCCCGAGGCGTCGGCGCAACGCATAGGCTCATCCCTATGAGCGAGGACAGCAGCAGCGCGCTGCTCACCGACCACTACGAACTGACGATGCTCCAAGGCGCCCTGCACAGCGGGGCAGCCGCACGCCGGTCGGTGTTCGAGATGTTCGCCCGAAGCCTGCCCGCCGGCCGCCGGTACGGGGTCGTCGCGGGGACCGGTCGGTTCCTGGAGCTGCTGGAGCGGTTCCGCTTCGGCACGGAGGAACTCGACTTCCTGTCCGACAACCGCGTCGTCGACGAACCCACCCTGAACTGGCTCGCGGAGTACCGGTTCTCCGGCAACGTGTGGGGATACGGAGAGGGCGAGGCGTACTTTCCGGGGTCGCCGATCCTGGTGGTCGAAGGGAGCTTCGGCGAAGCTGTGATCCTGGAGACGCTCGCGCTGTCCGTGTACAACCACGACAGCGCGATCGCCTCCGCCGCCAGCCGGATGTCGGTGGCCGCAGGCGACCGCCCCCTGATCGAGATGGGGTCGCGCCGCACCCAGGAGCGCTCCGCCGTTGCCGCCGCCCGGGCCGCCTACATCGCCGGGTTCGCGACCTCCTCCAACTTGGAGGCGGGCAGGAGCTTCGGGGTACCGACCGGCGGAACCGCCGCGCACGCCTTCACCCTTCTGCACGACAGCGAACAGCACGCCTTCAAGGCACAGCTGGAGTCCATGGGGACCGGGACCACACTGCTCGTCGACACCTTCGACGTCGAACGTGCGGTGCGTCACGCCGTGGAGTTGGCCGGACCGAAGCTCGGCGCGGTACGGCTCGACTCCGGGGACCTGGCGGCGACCGCTACCCGGGTCCGCGCCCAGCTCGACGACCTCGGTGCGACGGAGACGCGTGTCGTGGTCACCGGGGACCTGGACGAACACTCCATCCAGGCCCTGGCGGTGGCCCCCGTGGACGGCTACGGAGTGGGTACGTCACTGGTGACGGGGTCCGGGTCCCCGACCGTGTCGCTGGTGTACAAGCTGGTGGCGCGCGCCCGCGGCTTGGAGCCCGGCGCTCCCATGGGGCACGGCGCTTCCATGGATCGCAACGCACCCCTGGAGCCGGTCGCCAAGCGCTCGGTGGGCAAACCCAGCCGGGGCGGCCGCAAGTGGGGAGTTCGGCGACTGGACGACAAGGGGTTGGCCGTGTCCGAGGAAGTGTTCCCCTACGAACCGACCGACCTGGTCGGGGCCCGACCGCTCCTGCGCCCCCTGGTGGTGGAGGGCGAGGTCGTGGGGCACGAGAGCGTGCACGAGGCCCGCGAGCGCCATCAGGCGACCGTGGCAGAACTCCCCGAACAGGCGCTGAGGATGTCGCGGGGGGAAGCGGCGCTGCCGACGGTTTTCCACTGAGCCGCTGAGCTGCGGTATTTGGTCTCCATCCGCTGAGGTGACCGCACAGTCAGATCACCACCCCTCCACAGATCACCGCTCCCCCACAGACCAGCACTGACCGCTTCCGAACAGCGAGGAAAGAGGTGCCGACATGACGCGGGCACTCATCGTGGTTGACGTACAGAACGACTTCTGCGAAGGCGGAAGCATGGGCGTGGTCGGCGGCGCGAGCACCGCCGCGGCGGTCACGGCGTACGCGCGCGCCACCGAGAACGAGTACGACCACGTGGTGGCCACCCGGGACTACCACATCGACCCTGGGGCGCACTTCTCCGAGACGCCCGATTTCGTGAACAGCTGGCCGCGCCACTGTGAGGTGGGAACCCCCGGCGCGGAGTTCCACCCCGAATTCGACGCGTCGGTGGCCGAGGAGGTCTTCAGCAAGGGCGAGTACACGGCCGCCTACAGCGGCTTCGAGGGAGCGGCCAAGGACGGGAAGACCAACCTGGTCACCTGGCTGCGGGACCGGAACGTGGACGAGGTGGACGTGGTGGGCATCGCCACCGACCACTGTGTTCGGGCGACCGCCTTGGACGCCAGGAGCGAGGGCTTCCGGACGCGGGTGCTGCTCAGCCTGACCGCCGGGGTAGCAAAACCCACGGTGGACTCCGCTTTGGCGGAGCTGGGGGAGGCCGGTGTGACGCTGGAGGGCCAGCCGTTGGTTGGCTGAGGCTCCCTGGGGATCTGAGAGAAGACACGGAGCGGTCGTGACCCCTCGAGGTCACGGCCGCTCCGTGTGTTCGGGTGCTTGTTCGCGCCTGGGCCCTGTGTGGGTCCAAGCTTTGAGCAGGCCCGATCCCTAGTCGATGCCGATGGCGGCCCGGACGTTGCTCAGGACGCGGCGAGCGCGCTCGCGGGCACGCTCGTAACCCGACTCGAGGATGTCGTCGAGCTCGGTTTCGGAGGCCATGAGCTCCTCGTAGCGCTCGCGCTTGGGGCCGAGTTCGGCGTTGACCGCTTCGAAGAGCTCCCGCTTGAGATCGCCCCATCCCATACCGCCCGCTTCCAGGCGCTTGCGCACGTCGGCCACCTTGTCGGCGTCGGCGAAGTGGAGGAGCAGCTGGAACGGGATCGAGGAGTCCGGGTCCTTCGGGTCCTCGACCGGGGTGGAGTCGGTGGGGATCCGGTTGATGGCCTTGCGGAGCTTCTTCTCCGGCAGGAAGAGCGGGATGTGGTTGTCGTACGACTTGCTCATCTTGCGGCCGTCGGTACCCGGCAGGATGCTCGCGTCGCTGTCGTCGATCACACCCTTGGGGAGCGGGAAGGTGTAACTGTCCCCGTACCGGTGGTTGAAGTACCCGGCGATGTCTGCCGTGTACTCGATGTGCTGGGACTGGTCCCGCCCCACGGGGACGCGCTCGCCCTCCATGATGAGGATGTCGGCCGCCATGAGGACGGGGTAGTTGTACAGCCCCATGTTGATTCCGGCGTCGAGCTCGGTGATCCCCGCCTCGTTGTTGCGGTCGCGCGCGGCCTTGTAGGCGTGCGCGCGGTTCATGAGGCCCTTGGGGGTGAGGGTGTTCAGGATGGTGGTGAGCTCGAAGGTCTCAGGGATGCTGGACTGCCGGTAGAAGACCGTTCGGTTGGGGTCGAGTCCGCAGGCCAGCCAGGTGGCAGCGCCCGACCGGATGCTCTGGCGGAGCTCGTCAGCGTCCCTGATGATGTTGAGCGCGTGGTAGTCCGCGATGAAGTAGAAGGTGTCGTAACCCTCGGAGGCCGCGAGGGCGGGCTTGATCGCGCCGATGTAGTTGCCCAGGTGGAAGTCACCGGTGGGCTTGATCCCGGTCAGATAGGTGTTCGCTGCCATGGGGCCAGCTTAACGGCGGGTGGTACCCGTTTTCCGCTGCGGTGGAGGGGAGGGTGGCACCGTGCGGTTTACGACAGCGGGTGTTTGGGGTCCTTCCAGGGGTGCGGCTGGAGTGGGCGTCCTTCACTGCCTGGGGTGGCGGTTACCCGCGGGCGTTGGATCGGAATGCGGCCCAGTGTTCGACCATGCGTTCGGCCTGGCCCGGGGTGAAGTGGGTCATGCAGGCGTCGTCGCTGTAGTTCATGAAGTTGGTGACGGGGTCTCTGCCTGGGCGCTCCGGGCAGGTGTTTCGCCCGAGGGGGCAGCCGCTGGCCGCTTCGCGTTCGTAAGGGGTGTCGTCGACGTAGTCGCCGGGGCTCTGGCAGCCGTTCTGGAAGGTGTGGAACAGGCCCAGCCAGTGGCCGACCTCGTGGGTTGCCGTTTGGCCCTCGTTGAAGCGGTCCCGGTCTCCTCCGGGGAGGGTGTCGTGGTCGATCACCACGCCGTCCTGGCCGGAGTAGTCCTGCGGGAACGTGGAGAAGCCGAGCAGGCCGGAGGCGAGTTCGGTGGTGTAGATGTTGAGGGTTTCTGGGCCGCCTTGGCGGAGGGTGGATCTGATGGTCTCACTGTGCTGGTTGAAGTCGTTGAACCAGGTGTCGTCGTAGGTGCGTTCCACTGAGGACAGCTCGAAGCGGAAGCCGGTGTCCGTGCCCTCGGTGCCGGTGGCGAAGTCGCCTCGGTAGGCGCGGTTGAGGATGTCGAGCTGTTCGTCGACACGGCTGTCGCTGACGTCGCCGGTGCCGTCCTCCGCGGAGATCACGTGGACCACCACGGGGACCGCGTGCGGCGCGGAGAACTCGTGGCCGCGCAGGGGCACGAGGGCTTCACGGAGTTCTTCGTCGTACTCGGCGGCCTGTTCCGGGGTGACCTCCGTTGCTTCGGTCACGCCGGGGTCGGCGACCCGGGCATCCAGCATCTCCGCACCGGGTGGACAGTACTCGGCTGACGCTTCCCGGACGGGCTCGGTGGGCGCGGGAGAGGCGCCCGCCACGAGGCCGGTCAGTGCGAGTGCGCACGCGGCCAAACCGGACCAGGTCGCGGTTGAGCCTCCGCGAGGGCTTCGTCCCATCATCTGACGGACTGTAGTTACGCGATTTCCCCATGACGGGTTGCCTTGCGTGGGCTTGCCTAGTTTTTGCCGGTTGAGACTATTTCTTCCCCACGGCCCAGGCTCTGAGTTTGGCGATGCGTTCGCGGATCTGGGGCGGGGACGCCTGGGCCACCGAGGGGCCCCCGCAGGCTCTGCGGAGCTCGTTGTGGATGACGCCGTGCGGCTTTCCCGTGCGGTGGTGCCAGGCCCCCACGAGACCGCTGAGTTCCTTGCGCAGTTCGGCGAGGACCTCGTGGGTCGGCCCCGACTCCTCCTCGGGTTCGGACTTGCCCTTCGCCTTGAGCTCTGTGGCCTTCAGGTCGGCCTTGCGCTTGCGCAGCAGCTGGGAGACCTGGTCTGGGTCCAGTAGGCCGGGGAGGCCGAGGAAGTCCTCCTCCTCGCTGGAGCCCGGTGCGCCGCTGTACTCGGTGCCGTCGTAGAGCGCCCGGTCGAACTCGGCCGCGGACTCCATCGTCTCGAAGGGGAGCTCCTCCCCCGCGTCGGGCGTGTCCTTCTTCTTGTTGGCCTCCTTGAGGAGGTCCTCCTCCGGGTACTCGTCGTCCGAGGGTGCCTTGTCGAGGACGTGGTCGCGTTCGCGCTCCATCTCGCCCGCGTACTCCAGGAGGGTGGGTACCGACGGCAGGAACACGGAGGCCACCTCGCCGCGCTGGCGCACGCGGACGAAGCGGCCGATGGCCTGGGCGAAGAACAGCGCGGTGCTGGTGGAGGTCGCGTACACGCCCACCATCAGGCGGGGAACGTCCACGCCCTCGGAGACCATGCGGACCGCGACCATCCAGCGGTCGTCGCCCTGGGCGAAGCGGGAGATCTTCTTGGAGGCCGTGGGGTCGTCGGAGAGCACCACGGTGGCACCCTTGCCGGTGATCTGCCGCAGGATGCGGGAGTAGGCACGGGCGTTCTCGTGGTCGCTGGCGATGACCAGGCCGCCCGCGTCCGGGTGGGTCTTGCGCACCTCGGTCAGGCGCCGGTCGGCGGCGTGCAGGACCTTCTTGATCCAGTCGCCCTTGGGGTCGAGGGCGGCCCGCCAGGCCTGGGCCAGCGCGTCCTGGGTGAGGGGCTCGCCGAGGTGGGCGGCGAGCTCGTCGCCCGCCCTGGTACGCCAGCGCATCTCGCCCGAATAAGCCATGAAGATGACCGGCCGCACCACCCCGTCCTCCAGGGCGGGCGCGTAC
Source organism: Nocardiopsis nanhaiensis (assembly GCF_054778635.1). Classification (NCBI taxonomy): domain Bacteria; kingdom Bacillati; phylum Actinomycetota; class Actinomycetes; order Streptosporangiales; family Nocardiopsidaceae; genus Nocardiopsis; species Nocardiopsis nanhaiensis. The sequence goes on along the minus strand of NZ_BAAGZJ010000098.1, from coordinate 16,276 downwards.
CCGTAGCTGTAGTCCCAGGAGCAGCGGCGCACCCCGGCGGCGTCCTGGACGTAGTCCACGAACGGGATGGGGTTGACGTCGGAGCGGAACGGGGTTCCGGTCAGCGCCAGGCGGCGTGTGGCCGGGTCGAAGGCCTCGCGGACCGCCTCGCCCCAGGACAGGGCGTCGCCCGCGTGGTGGACCTCGTCGAAGATGACGAGGGTCTTGCGCGCCTCGGTGCGGTTGCGGTGCAGCATCGGGTGCGCCGCGATCTGGGCGTAGGTGGTGGCCGCGCCGACGTATTGGCGGCCGAGCGCCCCCTGGCCGTTCTTGAAGTCGGGGTCGATGGCGATGCCGAACCGGGCCGCCGCCTCGGCCCACTGCTTCTTGAGGTGCTCGGTGGGGCAGACGATGGTGATGGCGCGTACCGCGTGCCGCTGCAGGAGCTCGCTGGCCAGGGTGAGGGCGAAAGTGGTCTTGCCCGCGCCCGGGGTGGCCACCGCGAGGAAGTCGCGTGGCTGCCGTCGGAAATACTCCTCGAAGGCCTCCCGCTGCCAAGCCCGCAGGCCGCGCACGCGATCCTCGGGTGTGGTCTGCGTCACCGTCATTCGTTCCGTCCCCCGTTGCTCACCTGCTAGAGGTTAGCGCCCACCGGCCCCCCGACCCGGAGTCCGGGCAGTGGTGCCGCGCACAACGGACCACTCTGCCGCCACCCCACGACAAACGGCACGGTGCTCCCCGCGCCGCGCCGCCTTCGAACCGACTGTGTCCCTAAGCTCCCTCGTCGGTGACCTCTTCCTCGTCCGGGACCGCTTCCTCGGGAACCTCTTCGCCGCCGATGCCCGTGGTGTCGACGGCTCCGTCGTTGAAGGGCATGTGCGGGGAGATCGCCGGGAAGGCGAAGAACCACAGCAGCGCCGCCCCGCCCGCCAGCAAGCCCACCGCCATGATGAACTTCGACGCCCAGGGACCGGGCAGGATGCGCCAGATCAGACCGTACATTCGTGTGTCCCTTCCCCTACGCGTCCGGCGCCATGTGTTCGATGCTCTCGGGCATGCCGTCGGACTTGGGCGTGGTCTCGGTCAGCTCTCCCCAGACGATGAGCCGGTGGGTGTTGTTGAGCTTGGGGGCACACGTGGTGAGCGTGAGCAGGGCCCGCTCGGGGTCCTCTTCGGAGGCCTCGTCGAAGGGGTCGGGGTTGACCACCCAGAAGTCCTCGGGCAGGACCGTCTCCTCGCGGAAGACCTCGTACGTGTAGAAGTTCTCGCCGTCCTCCAGGACCATGACGTCGCCGTCGTCCAGCAGGTCCATGTCCCAGAAGAGGCCGGGTGTGCGGTGCGCGGCGACGGCGTAGTTGCCGAGTTCGCCGGCGTCGCTCTCGTACTGGGTGTAGCGGCCGGGGCTGTACAGGATGTCGTCGGGCTCGGTGCCGTTGACCACCACCCAGTCCAGGTCGAGGCTGGGGACGTAGAGGCGCGTGTCCGCGGCCCCGGGAAGGGGTTCGGAGTCCGGCCCCTGCTCGGCCTCCTCGTCGACGACGGCCCACGCATCGTCGAGGCCGTCGGCCAGATCCTGCTGCTCCCGGTCGGTCTCCCAAGCGGAGCCGTACACCTCGTAGGCGGCGTAGAAGAGCATCAGGAGCCCCGCGGTCAGCAGGATCTCCCCGAAGAAGCGTACGAATCCGCGTACGACGTCTCCCGGTGTGGTGCGGGGTTTGCGTGCACGGCGCCGACGCCCTCGTGGGGACCTGCCCCTCTTCTCGGAGGGGTGCTCATCGTACGACTGCCGTTCAGTTGTGGACACCAATACGACCTACTCCTGTGGACGCTTTCGTGTGCACCCGGGTTACCGGAGGGGGACGACGAGCGGGCCCCCGTACGCGGATGCGGCAGGACTTCGACCTCGTGCTGGTAGACGGAGCTGAGCATCGACGCGGTGGACACGTCTTTGGGGGTTCCCTGCGCGGCGACCCGTCCCTCGGAGAGTACCGCCACACGATGGGCGTACGCGGCGGCAAGACCCAAATCGTGCAGGACCACGATAACCGCCTCACCGTGGGACGCCAGCGAACGCGCGAGGGACACTACGAGTACCTGGTGCCCGATGTCCAGGGCGGCGGTGGGGTCGGCCAGGTGCAGCCGGACGCGATGGCCGGGTCCGGTCACCGTTCGGGCGGCGGGCCGGACCCCTGCGAAATCGCTCTGCCCGGTTCGGGGCCGCCGGGTAGGGGCCAGGACAGCACGAAGGCCTTGGCTCACCCGCGAGGGTGGGTCAAGGCCTTCCGTGCACGGCCAAAGGGACCGTCACTTAGTCATTTCCTCGTAGGTCCGCTTGCAGTCGGGGCACACGGGGAACTTCTTGGGGTCCCGGTTGGGGACCCAGACCTTGCCGCAGAGGGCGATCACCGGGTCTCCGGTCACCGCGCTCTGGGTGATCTTCTCCTTCTGCACGTAGTGGGCGAACCGTTCCCGGTCACCGTCGTCGTGCGAGATGTCCGGCTTGGTCTCACTGTCCGGCAGAACCTTGTTCAGGACATCCATCGACATCGTCCTCACACCTTTCAACGTCCGTGTACCACGGTATAGGGTGCTGCGGCCCACCCCACCTCGTGTGGGCCGCTCAGTTCATGGTGGGATCGTCAGGATAGGTCGACAACAGGGCTAGATCACCGCCCTGGCGGCGCAGCACCCGTGACCAGAGCCCCTCGGGGTCACCGCCGAAGAGGTCGTCGGCGAAGGCGTCGACCACGTACCAGGCGCCCTCTTCGATCTCCCCCGTCAACTGCCCGGAACTCCACCCGGCGTAACCCGCGAACACGCGCAGGGCCGCCAGGGAGGAGCCGAGGACCTCGGTGGGCGCGTCCAAGTCCACCACGCCGACCTTCGCCAGCCCGAGGCCGGGGTCGGCCCCCTCCAGCGGGGCCCAGCCGAGCGGCTCCTCATCGGTGGCGGCGGTGCCGAGCGCGATCCCGGAGTCGGTACCCACGGGACCGCCCGAGAACATCACCGCTGGCGCGCTGGCGTAGTCGCCCCAGTCCGTCACCACGTCGTCCACCGGCAGCTCCAGCGGACGGTTGAGGATCACCCCCAAGGTGCCGTCGGCGGCGTCGTCCACGACGAAGACCACCGAACGGCGGAAGGAGTCCTCCTGAAGAATGGGGGCGGCCACCAGCAGGCGCCCGGTCAGAGTCGACTGGTCCATGGTCCACCTTTACCCGCAAATTCGACCTGGTGGACGCCCCGCGCCGAATCGACTAGCCGGCCTGGCCGCGCTGAGCCACATCGCGCACCGCGGTGGCCACGTGGGCCGACAGCTCCGGGTGGAAGACGCTCGGGATGATGTAGTTCGGCCCCAGCTCGTCCTCGGTGACCACGTCGGCGAGGGCTTCGGCCGCGGCGACCATCATGTCCGAGGTGACGTCGTGGCTCTGGGCGTCCAGCAGACCGCGGAAGAAGCCCGGGAAGACCAGGACGTTGTTGATCTGGTTCGGGTAGTCGCTGCGCCCGGTGGCCACGACGCCCGCGTGCAGGTGCGCGACGTCGGGGTCGATCTCGGGGTCGGGGTTGGCCAGCGCGAAGATGATGGAGTCCTCGTTCATCTCGGCGATGTCCTCACCGCCGAGCAGGTCCGGCGCGGAGACGCCGATGAAGACGTCGGCCCCGGCCACGGAACCCTTGAGGTCACCGCTGTAACCCGCGGGGTTGGTGTTCTCCGCGATCCAGCGCAGGTTGTCGTCCAGGTCGTCCCGGCCCGTGTGCACGGCCCCGTGGACGTCGCTGACGATGATGTCCCGCGCACCGGCGTGCATGAGCAGCTTGAGGATGGCGGTGCCGGCCGCGCCCGCGCCGGACATGACGATGCGGGACTCGGAGAGCTTCTTGTTGACCACGCGCAGGGCGTTGCGCAGGGCGGCGAGCACGACGATCGCGGTGCCGTGCTGGTCGTCGTGGAAGACGGGGACGTCCAGGAGCTCGCGCAGGCGGGCCTCGACCTCGAAGCAGCGCGGGGCGGAGATGTCCTCCAGGTTGATGCCGCCGAAGCCGGGGGCGAGGAGCTGGACGGTGCGGACGATCTCGTCCACGTCCTGGGTGTCCAAGGCGATGGGCCACGCGTCGATGTCGGCGAAGCGTTTGAACAGCGCCGCTTTACCCTCCATTACGGGCATGGCCGCCTCGGGGCCGATGTTGCCCAGGCCCAGGACGGCGGAGCCGTCGGTGACCACGGCGACGCTGTTGCGCTTGATGGTCAGGCGTCGGGCGTCGTCCTTGTTCGCGGCGATGGCCTGGGAGACGCGCGCCACACCCGGGGTGTAGGCCATGGAGAGCTCGTCACGGTTGCGCAGCGGCACCTTGGACTTCATCTCGATCTTGCCGCCGAGGTGCATGAGGAAGGTGCGGTCACTCACCTTGTGCACCGCGACGCCGTCGACCGCCCCGAGGGCGCCGACGATCGCCTGGGCGTGGTCGGTGTCGCGGGCGGCGCAGGTGACGTCGATGCGGATGCGCTCGTGCCCAGCGGCCGCCACGTCCAAGGCGGTGATCATACCGCCGACCTGCTCCACCGCGTTGGTGAGGCTGCCGACCGCGCTGCCTCCGGCGTCCAGTTCGAGACGGACGGTGATGGAGTACGAAACGCTGGGAAGGGTGGCCACGTATTGCTCCTTGGCTTTGCTGATGTCATGCGTCCGCGGGGCACACCGGCGGCCCCTCCCGTGGACATACGGACCGACGCCGGGACCTCCACCGGGGTCGGGCGAACGGCCCTGCACTCCGTGGCCTGGCCCGGTGGAACCTCGTCGGCGCCTGCGCGCCAGCCGGGCTCCGGGCCCGTGGCGGTTGCGCGTCCCGCCGTTGGACACCCGATCATCGGTTGTCCTTCGAGCAGGTCTCAGTTGGTGGCCGGGGGCTGACCGAGAACCCACAACCGAGTCGCCTCACCTTACCCGAGTCAAGCGGGTAACGTCAGCACAAGGTGACAATTAACGCCTTCGGAAAAAATCGCATTAATTCATGGCGTGTTGGCGGCCTGCTCAGCCCGGACGCGCCGCCCCCGCTTCCCGGTCGGCGGCGGCGCGCACCACCACGTCGGCGCAGGCGTCGGTGGAAAGCACCGTGGAGTCGACCACCAACTGGTACTGGTCGGGGTCGGCCGGGTCGACCCGGTAGAAGCGGCGCACGTAGGCGGCCCGGGCCCGGTCGTTCTCGTCCAACAGCCGGAGTGTGGGCGGACTGGCGCCCCAGCCGTGTCCACCGCACTCGTCCCGGTCACCGGCGTCCCAGAGACGGCGCGCCCTCCTGAGCCGTGCCTCCCGGTCCCCGTCCAAGCGGACGTGGAGTGCGTTCGGGTGGTCGGCCAGGACCACGGCCGCGGCGCGCCCCAGGATCACGCCGCCGACCCGGGCGACCTCCCGGATCACGTCTTCGGTCCGCTCGACGAACTCGTGGTCGTAGAGGAGGCGGCCCGCGTCGTTGGTGGTGCCGATGAAGGCGGTGTCCACGCTGCCGAGCGTGACGGTGGGCAGCCGGGCCGCGCTGGAGAGCAGCCGTTCCAGGCCACCGGGTGCGCGGTCGTCGCGCTGGAGTGCCTCGTCCAGCGAGCAGCCGATCTCCGCGGCGACCGCGCTGGGTACCGCACGGTTGAGGAAGGGGACGTTGAGCCGGGCGGCGACGGCCGGACCGACCACGCTTCCGCCCGCGCCGAAGGTCGCCGAGATCGTGACGACGGGGCCGCCTTCGTGCGCGCCTGGTGCGTCGTTCGTGGCCATAGGGCACCTGCCGGGTCTGCCGCGCGGGCCGGTTTCCACGGACCGCTGTCGCCGGTCTCCTACCCGGTGCGCGAGGCCCTATCCCAGCGTTCTCCACTCTGGTAAATACGTGCTGTTTTGCCACGTCCTGCCGTGATTGGGTATCCGAAAAAAATGTGCCGGCGCCGGAGGAGACCTCCGACACCGGCACCGGATGTCACCGCTGACCAGCGTTCCGTAGTCCTCGGTCAGCAATCCTCGACGTTGCTCAGACGACCGTCTAGAACAGCGCCGAGGTGAGCTTGCGGCGGGCCGCCCCCACGCGGGGGTCGCCCGGGGGCAGCAGGTCGAAGAGGGAGACCAGGTGCTCCCGGACCCGGTCCCGGTCCTCGTCCCTGGTCTGCTTGACCGTCTCGATGAGGCGGTCGAAGGCCTCGTCGAACTTGCCCCCGTACATGTCGATGTCGGAGACGGTGATCTGCGCGTCCACGTCCGCGGGGTTGTCGGCGGCGGCTTGGCGCACGGCGGGGCCGTCCACGTCCTGGAGGCGGCCGATCAGCCGCACCTGGGCGAGCTTGGCCTTGAGCTCGGTGTTCTTGGAGTCGGCGCCGAGCGCCTTCTCGAACACGGCCGCGGCACCCTCGAAGTCACCGCGTTCCAGGGCGGCCTGGGCCTCGGCGGTCACCGGGTCGCCCTCGGGCTCGGCTTCGGCCTCCTCCTCGGGCATCTCCGCGGGGTCGCCCTCCACGGTGCCGGGGTGGCCCTGGGGCAGCATGCCCTTCTGGGCGAGCGCCCCGAAGACCTGGGTCAGTCCGTCGCGCAGCTGCTCCTCGGTGGCGGGCCCCTGCATGAGGGGCATGACCTGCCCCTGGACCGCGATGATGATCATCGGGGTACCGGAGACCTGGAGCGCCTGCACCAGTTGCGGGCTGGCGTCGCTGTCGATCTTCCCGAGGAGCCAGTTGCCGCCCGAGCGTTTGGAGAGCTTGTCGAGTACCGCCTCGACCTGCTTGGACTGCTCGGACCAGCTCGCCAGGACGGCCAGCACGACCGGGGCGGCCATGGACCGTTCCAGTACCTGCTGGAAGTTGGCTTCGTCGACGTTGACGGCGTAGGGGTTGGTTCGACCGGCCGACTCATCGGCGCGCTGCTTGGCCTCACGCTCCAAGGCCGCCTTGCGCGCCCCGAGATCAACCGCACTGTTCGGTGAAAAGTCCGAAGGCTGCATGCTCTCTATCCTGCCGTATCCCGGAGCAGTACGGAGACTGCCCCGGGACAGCAATGGGCATCCTCCCGCTAAGGGCAACCACAGGGGGTCCCGTTAGAGCGCCGGAGAGCCTGGGTTGTAGCAAGCACAGTGCAAGAGGAGTCAAGCCGCTAGGGCATGTTCGGCGGACACATACCCTGCTGCGCGTCGCCCCAGCGGCACTGTCACTGCGCATCTCTCAGTCGACAGCCAAACCCGCTAGCCCTGGCAAAGACCGCGCCGTAGGCGTCCGTTGAGGGTTGGTGGTGGGCGACGGGCGGGCGGCGGCCCAGAACTAGAACTGCGGGGCCTCCGTGTAGGTGCCGAATTCCTCTCCCATGGTGGCGCAGATCTCGCCGAGGGTGGCTTCCGCGCGGGCCGCGTCCATGATGAGCGGGATCAGATTGCCGTCGCTGGCCCGGACCCCCTCCAGTAGTCGGGCCAAGGCCTTGTCGACGACCGCCTTGTCGCGCTGGGAGCGCCGTTCGGTGAGGGCGCGCTTCTGCTCGCGCTCGATCTCGTGGCTGATCTTGAGGACGTCCAGCTCGCCCGAAACGGTGTCCGTGTGGCAGTTGACGCCGACGATGCGCTTGTCGCCCTTCTCCAGGGCCTGCTGGTACTGGAAGGCGGACTCGGCGATCTCGGAGCTGAAGTAGCCGTTGTCGATCCCGGCGAGGATGCCGGAGGTCATCGGGCCGATGGTGTGCTCGGCGTCCTCTCCCCCGCCCATGCGCATGATGTGCGCGAAGATCCGTTCGGCTTCGGCCTCGATCTCGTCGGTGAGTGCCTCCACGTACCAGGAGCCGCCGAGCGGATCGGCGACGTTGACCACTCCGGTCTCCTCCATGAGGACCTGCTGTGTGCGGAGGGCGATCTCGGCGGACTGCTCGGTGGGCAGGGCGAGGGTCTCGTCGAGGGCGTTGGTGTGCAGCGAGTTGGTGCCGCCGAGCACGGCGGACAGGGCCTCGACCGCGGTGCGGACCACGTTGTTGTAGGGCTGCTGGGCGGTGAGGGACACCCCCGCGGTCTGGGTGTGGAACCGCAGCCATTGCGCCTTCTCGGTCTTCGCGCCGTAGGTGTCGCGGATCCAGCGGGCCCAGATGCGGCGTGCGGCGCGGAACTTGGCGATCTCCTCGAAGAAGTCGATGTGGGCGTCGAAGAAGAAGGACAGCCCGGGGGCGAAGCGGTCGATGTCCAGGCCTCTGGACAGGCCGAGTTCCACGTAGCCGAACCCGTCGGCCAGGGTGTAGGCCAGCTCCTGCGCGGCCGTGGCTCCGGCCTCGCGGATGTGGTAGCCGGAGACCGACAGCGGTTTGAAGGCGGGGATGTGCTCCGCGCAGTACTCCATCAGGTCACCGATGAGGCGCAGGTGGGGTTCGGGCGGGTACAGCCACTCCTTCTGGGCGATGTACTCCTTGAAGATGTCGGTCTGGAGCGTGCCGTTGAGGCCCCCGATGTCGACGCCTTGGCGCTCCGCGGCCACCAGGTACATGCAGAAGGCCGGGATGGCGGGACCGCTGATAGTCATGGACGTGGTGGTCTGGCCGAGGGGGATGCCGTCGAAGAGAAGGTCCATGTCGGCGACCGAGTCGATCGCCACCCCGCAGTGGCCGACCTCGCCGAGTGCGTGCGCCGAGTCGGAGTCGTAGCCCATGAGGGTGGGCATGTCGAAGGCCACCGAGAGTCCGCCCCCGCCCTGGGCGAGGATCATCTTGTAGCGCTCGTTGGTCTGCCGGGCGTTGCCGAACCCGGCGAACTGGCGGATGGTCCAGGCGCGGCCGCGGTAGCCGGTGGGGTAGAGCCCTCGGGTGTAGGGGTACTCGCCGGGCCAGCCGATCCGTTCGAAGTCGGGGACCTCGGCACCGGGACGGGGCCCGTAGACGGGTTCGAGGGGCCGTCCGGACAGTGAGGTGAAATCGGCGTCGCGCTTGCGTGCGGAGTCGTAGCGGCGCTGCCAGCGGTCGCGCCCTGCCTCGATGTCGCGTACCCGGCTGGTGGGATCGCCTGTGGAGTTCGCCATACCAAAATAGTAGGACGTCCAACTATATATGTACAGGCCGGGACCTCCTGGCGGCCGCACACCCGGATCGTGCCTGGTCAGCGCGGGTGCCTCTGCCGCCCGCGCCTCGGGTCAGCGCCCTTCGGCCACCTCGGCGGCCTCGGAGGCCCGCGCGGGGAAGTCACCGAAGTCCACCCTGAGCCGAGTGAACATCTCGTGCATGCGCCAGCGCTCCTCTTCGGAGTAGCAGGCCAAGCCGAAGTCCATACCGAGGAGTGCCTGACTGGCCTCCTCGGTGACCTCGCGCCCGGCTTCGGTGATCTCCGCCAGGACACCCCTGCCGTCACTCGGGTTGGGGCGGCGGAGCACCAGGCCCTGCCCCTCCAGCCGGTCGATGGTGTTGGTGACGCTGGTGGGGTGCACCATGAGGCGCTCACCGATCTTGCCCAGCGGCAGCGCCCCGGAGGCACTGAAGGTGAGCAGGACCAGCGCCTCGTATCGGGCGAAGGTCAGGCCGAACGGCTTGAGGGCGCCGTCGAGCTCGCCGATGAGGATCTGCTGTGCGCGCATGAGAGAGGTGACCGCCGCCATGGCGGGCGAGGCACCCCATCTCTGACTCCAGTTGTCGTGTGCGCTCTCGATTGGGTCGAACGAAAGGTTCAATGGGTTTCCCACGCCGTCACTCTAGGGTGTCGTTGCTGGCACCCGATCCCACTTCCCGGCGCCCACAACCCGCGTGGAGGCGAAGACCAGCGGACGCCTGGGGACAGCCGGACCCGGAACCTACTGGTCCGGCCCCCAGCGCCGCCCATGCACCGAGGGGAAAGCGCCTCGCGCCGCGGCGACGCGGGGGGAGACCGCCAGCCCCAGAAATTTCGGTACGGGCATTGACGCCCTCCGGAATTATTAGTTAAGTTTCCTAATAATTTCCTCCCAGGGGCTCCGGCCCCGGGCTCCCTGACCGACCCCCATCAGGAGACCTCCCGACGTGAGCTCACGACGACTGAGAAACCGAATCGCGGTGGTGGCCGCCGCAGTGCTGGTGACACCGCTCGCACTGTTCGTGTCCCCCGTGACCGCTGAGGAGGCCGACGCCTCCGACATCACGGTGACCTACGTGGAATCCGCCCGCTGGGACACCGGCTACACGGGCGAGTTCACCGTCCACAACGCCTCCGGGACGGACCTCACCGACTGGGACATCGAGTTCGAGCTCCCCGAGGGCAGCCGGATCCACGAGCTGTGGAACGCCACCCTCGAAGGAACGGCGGAAGACGGCTACACCGTGGCCCCACCGCACTGGGGCGCCGTGGTGCCCGCCGGCGGAACCTACGAGTTCGGCTACAACGGCATCCACACCGACGGCAACAGCCACCTGGTCGACTGCACCGTCAACGGCTCGCCCTGCGCCGGTGAGCCGGGCGATGGCCCTCAGCACGACAGCCTCAACGTCGCCTACTTCACCCAGTGGGGTGTCGAGGAGCGCGACTACCACGTCCGAGACCTCATCGAATCGGGCGCCGCGGAGCAGCTCACCCACATCAACTACGCGTTCGGCAACGTCGGTGCCGACGGCGAGTGCTTCATGACCAACGAGCCCGACGAGGGCGACGCCGAGGCGGACTACGGCCGGGCCACCCCCGCCGAGGAGAGTGTCGACGGTACCGCCGACGGGCCCGACCAACCCCTGCGCGGCAACTTCAACCAGCTCCGCAAACTCAAGGAGCTGTACCCGCACCTGGACATCAGCGTCTCGCTGGGCGGCTGGAACTGGTCGAAGCACTTCTCGGACGCCGTACTCACCCCCGAGTCGCGCGAGAACCTGGTCAGCTCCTGCGTCGACCTGTACCTCAAGGGCGACCTGCCCGAGATCGACGGCGCGGGCGGCGAAGGCGTCGGCTACGGCATCTTCGACGGCATCGACCTCGACTGGGAGTGGCCCGGTTCCGAGGGCAATCCGCACAACGTCGTCCGCCCCGAGGACCGGGAGAACTTCACCGCCCTCGTCCAGGAGTTCCGAGACCAGCTCGACGAGCTCGGCGAGGAGACCGGCCGCCACTTCGAGCTCAGCTCGTTCATGCCCGCGGGTGCCTGGCGCGTCGACGCCGGCTACGAGCTGGACGAGATCATGCCCAACTTCGACTTCATCACGGTCCAGGGCTACGACTACAACGGGTCCTGGGACGAGTCCACCAACCACCAGTCCAACCTGGTCGCGGACCCGGACAGCCCCGGCTACCCGGACGAGGTGATCACCACCGAGGGCAACGTCGAGGCCTACCTGGAGCGCGGTGTCGACCCCGACAAGATCGTTCTGGGCGTCCCGTTCTACAGCCAGGGATGGACGGGAGTGGAGCCCGGCCCCGAGGGTGACGGCCTCTTCCAGCCCGCCGAAGGCCCGGCACCGGGAAGCTTCGAGGACGGCACCGAGGACTGGAAGGTGCTGAAGGAGCTGTCCGGCTTCGACCTGTACCGAGACGACGACCTCGGTACGGCCTGGCTCTACGACGGCGAGACCTTCTGGACCTACGACGACGAGGTCTCCATGACCCAGAAGACGGACTGGGCCAACGAGAACGGCCTCGGCGGCGTCATGATCTGGTCCATCGACGGCGACGACTCCGATGGCAGCCTGCTGACCGCCATCGACGAGGCGCTCGGACGATAGGACCACAGACCCCCGAACCGCCTACGGGCGCTCGGGAACGGGCGGCGTCGGTGCTCTGATCCGGGGAGCACCGCCGCCAAGGCCGGGGCGGACCGACGTGCGACGGTCCGCCCCGGCCCCATTTCGCGGCCGAACCCCCGGTGTTCCTGCCCCTGATCTCCACCCCAAGGCGGCCGAGGGTGGAACTGGGGCCAAGATCATTCCGGTTGGGGGATAGCGTCCGCGCCGAGTTCCTTCAGCAGCAGGTCCGCGGCGGCGTAGGGGTCCCGCTCCCCCGCCGCGACCTCGCGGGCCAGTCCGTCCAGTCCGCTGTCGGACCCCACCCCGCCCATTCGGGCGCGGAGCAGGTCCACCACGATCGCCTGTACCTCGTCCCGGGCCCGCTCACGGCGCCGCGACGCCAGCTCGCCGGACCCCTCCATGTGGGCGAAGTGCTCCTCGACCCGCCCCCAGAGCTCGTCGGTCCCCTCGTCCTTGGCCGCCACCATCATCGTGATCGGCGGCTTCCACTCCTCGTCGGTGCGGTCCTTCATCGCGATCATCTGACGCAGCTCGCGCAGGGTCACCTTGGCGCCGTCCCGGTCCGCCTTGTTCACCGCGAACACGTCGGCGACCTCCAGCACGCCAGCCTTGGCCGCCTGCACCGAATCACCCATGCCGGGCGCGCACAGCACGACGGTCGTGTCGGCCTGCCCCGCGATCTCCACCTCGGCCTGGCCCACCCCGACCGTCTCCACGAGGATCACGTCGAACCCCGCGGCGTCCAGGACCCGCAGCGCGTGCGGGGTCGCCCAGGACAGGCCGCCCAGGTGCCCCCGGTTGGCCATCGACCGGATGAACACGCCCGTGTCGGTGGCGTGCTCCTGCATACGGACCCGGTCACCGAGCAGGGCGCCGCCGGTGAAGGGAGACGAGGGGTCCACCGCCAGGACCGCGACCGAAAGCCCCCTCGCGCGCACCGCGCGCACCACCGCGTTCGTGGTGGTGGACTTGCCCACCCCCGGGGAACCGGTGAACCCGACCACGCGGGCCCTTCCGGTGTGGGGCGCCAGCCCCGCCATGATCTCGCGTAGTTCGTCGGCACCGTTCTCGACCAGGGTGATCGCGCGGGCCAGCGCCCTGCGGTCACCCCCGCGAACCCGTTCGACCAGCTGGGCGGCGTTCATGGGACTCCTCGATTTTGACGAGTAGAAAGATGAGGGCGGGAACTTGTGGTTCCCGCCCGTACGCTCTCACCTCACCCGGATCCGCATGCGGACCGGGGCGGTGCCCGCGTCCGCTACTCGGCGGCGGGAACCGTGAACAGCAGGGCGTCGCCCTGGCCGCCGCCACCGCACAGGGCGGCCGCCCCGAGGCCGCCGCCGCGGCGGCGCAGCTCGTGGACCAGGTGCAGGGCGATGCGGGCGCCGGACGCCCCGATCGGGTGACCGATCGCGATGGCGCCACCGTTGACGTTGACGATCTCCTCGGAGACCCCCAGGTCCTTGGTGGACTGGATACCGACCGCGGCGAAGGCCTCGTTGATCTCCACGAGCTCCAGGTCCTCGACGCGCTTGCCCGCCTTGTCCAGGGCGTGCCTGATCGCGTTGGAGGGCTGGGAGTGCAGCGAGTTGTCCGGGCCGGCGACGTTGCCGTGGGCGCCGATCTCGGCGAGGACCGGGGCGCCGAGCTCCTCGGCCTTGGCGCGGCTCATCACGACCACCGCTGCGGCACCGTCGGAGATCTGCGAAGAGGATCCGGCGGTGATGGTGCCGTCGCGGTCGAATGCCGGGCGCAGCTTGCCCAGGCTCTCCGCGGTGGTGCCCGGACGGACGCCCTCGTCGGCGTCGAAGACGACCGGGTCGCCCTTGCGCTGGGGGATCTCGACCGGGACGATCTCCTCGTCGAAGCGCCCCTCGGCGGCAGCGGCGGCGGCGCGCTGGTGGGAGCGGGCGGCGAAGGCGTCCTGTTCGGGGCGCTCGATGCCGGTCTTGGCGTTGTGGCGCTCGGTGGAGGCGCCCATCGAGTCGCCCTCGAAGGCGTCAGTGAGGCCGTCGTGCGCGGTGGCGTCCAGTACCTCGACGGAGCCGTACTTGTAGCCCTTGCGCGCGTTCGGCATCAGGTGCGGGGCGTTGGTCATGGACTCCATGCCGCCGGCGACCACGATGTCGAACTCTCCGGCGCGGATGAGCTGGTCGGCCAGGGCGATGGCGTCGAGGCCCGACAGACAGACCTTGTTGATGGTCACGGACGGGACGTCCATGGGGATACCGCCCTTGACCGCGGCCTGGCGCGACGGGATCTGCCCTGCACCGGCCTGCAGAACCTGTCCCATGACCACGTATCCGACCTGGTCGCCGCTGACCCCGGCGCGCTCCAGCGCCGCCTTGATCGCGAAGCCGCCCAGGTCTGCGGCGGAGAACCCGGCGAGGGAGCCGAGGAGTCGGCCGGTGGGGGTCCGAGCCCCACCGACGATGACGGAACCGGGCATCTTAACTGGCCTCCAAGTGATGGGTGACGCACCTGGTCTGCAACGATACCCACACAGATCACACCGACGTCCGAGAGGTTCGCCCAGTGAGTGACGCACCCAGCCCCACCGGCCCGTTCTCCGGTCTGACCCGCTTGGACCACGTCGGGATCGCGTGCCGCGACCTCGACGCGTCCATCGGGTTCTACCGGACCACGTACGGCTTCGAGGTGGAGCACGAGGAGGTGAACGAGGAGCAGGGGGTCCGCGAGGCCATGCTCCGAATCAATGGCACCGACGATGGCGGCGCCACTTATCTGCAACTCCTCGAACCGACCCGTCCGGACTCTCCCGTGGCCAAGTTCCTTGACCGGAACGGAGAGGGCGTGCACCACATCGCCTTCGGGACGGCGGACGTCGCGGCGAGCGCCGCGGGGGTGGGCGCCGAAGGCGTTAGGGTTCTGGGTGACGGGCCCCGGACCGGAACGGCCGGATCCCAGATCGTTTTCCTGCACCCGAAGGACTGTGGCGGCGTTCTCACCGAGTTGGTACAAAGCAGCCACTAAGGACACGCCGAGAGCGTGATCAGGCCGAAAAACGTCACGGGGACGTTCCGGACACATCACAGCTTGAGTTCCTCAGGCGTGGATGACCTCCGACCCCACCGGAAGTTGCCCGAAACCCCCTTCCCAGAGGTTCCACGCTTGATAAAGTCTGCTAGTTGCCGGATGTGCTTTTTCGTCCGGCGTTGGTCCATGTCTTGCAGTCCGGTACGTGAGCCGGGTCGGCCGTTCCCGCTGCGGCACCGCACCGGGTCGGCCGTCGGAGGCGGTCAGGGTCACCAGAACCCGTCACACCGGTCCGCCTGCACCTCTGGCTCGCTCACCCCGGAAAACAACCCGTCCACCGGGGTACAGCAGCCGCCCTCCTGCCACCCCCGGCAGTTTTGCAAGTAGCCGTCTCGCACCCGTTCAGGATTCCGCCACATGTCGTCAAACAACATTGACACCCAGCTCAACAACATCTTCGACGAAGACAACACTCCGCCCGAATTCGACGTAGTGCTGCGTGGCTATGACCGCACCCAGGTGACGGACTACCTGGAGGGCCTGCGCAACGAGGTCAAGCAGTCCACCAAGGAGATCGACAAGGTCAAGTCGGAGCTGTCCGCGAAGAGCCAGCAGCTGCAGGAGCGCGAGCGCCCGTCCTACTCCGGTCTCGGTTCTCGGATCGAGGAGCTGCTGCGCCTCGCCGAGGAGCAGGCCAACGAACTGGTCCAGAGCGCGCAGATCGACGCCAACGACATCCGGTCGGCCTCCAAGATCGAGGCTGCCGAGATGCGTGCGGCCGCCGAATCGGAAGCCACCGAGGTCCGCACGCTGGCCCAGCGCGAGGCCGACGAGCAGCGGCAGAGCGCCGAGACCGAGGCCGAGGAGATCAGCACCACCGCCCGCCGCGAGGCCGACGAGCTGGCGTCCACCACCGAGCGCGAGGTGCAGAAGAAGCGCTCCGCCGTCGACCACGAGATCGCCGAGAAGCGCGCCACCTTCGAAGGTGAGATCGGGAAGCTGCGCACCACCACCGAGCGGGAGTGCGCCCAGGCCCGCGCCGCCGCCAAGCGCGAGCGCGACGAGACCATCCAGTCGGCCAAGAGCCAGGCCGAGGAGCTGCGCAAGAACGCCGAGCGGGCCTTCGCCGAGTCCGAGGCTCGCCGCACCGAGACCGAGGACCAGTTCGAGCTGCAGCTGGCCGACCGCCGTGCCGAGGCCGAGCGTCAGGACGCCGAGCGCCTGGCCGGTGCGCAGGCCGCCACGCAGAAGATGGTCAACGAGGCCGAGGAGCGTGCCGCCAGCGCCGAGCAGCGCGCCACCAACGCCAGCCAGCAGGCCGAGCAGACCCGCCGCGACGCCGAGAACCACGCCAAACAGCTGGTCAGCAACGCCAAGAAGAACGCCGGTCAGATCGAGGCCGAGGCCAAGGCGAAGGCCGACCACCAGCTGAGCGACGCCAAGTCCGAGGCCAACCGGGTCATGACGGCCGCCAACAAGGAGGTCGACGAGCTCAACCGCCAGCGGGACAGCATCCAGTCGCACCTCCAGCAGCTGCGTCAGCTGCTCGGTGGCGGCGGTGCCGCGGCCGCCCCGGCCGCTGGTGCGCCCGCCGCGATCCCGGAGTCCGGCCAGGCCGCCCC
>NZ_BAAGZJ010000097.1:0-28851 GCF_054778635.1 Nocardiopsis nanhaiensis | reverse complement strand
TAGCCGCCAACCCGCCGTCGTAGCGGAGCGGGTCAAGGTGGAGCGCCGTTGACGCGCGAAGCGCTCGATGGCGACGACCTTGAGGCGCGCAGCGGAGACGGCCACAATCACGCGGCGGGAAAGGAGGGAACCCCAACCCAGAGAGGCAACCCCAAGCAGACAGGGAACTCCAACCACCAAGGACCCCACACCCATATCCACCCACCGGCTCCAGTGGCACCCCTGGTGACAGCATCCCTGGTGACAGCACCCCTGATGACAGCACCACTGGTGCCCTGATCAGCCGGTCGGTTCCGTGGCTCCGGCGGCCCCAGGTCCCCCAGGTCCCCCAGGTCCCTCAGCGGTCCGAGCGGTCCCAGCGGCCTCGGCCTTTTCCTCTCGGGCGTTGCGGCGGGTGAGCAGCACACCGGCGACGGCTGCCGTGAAGAACATCATCACGCCGTAGACCGCCGAGGGAATCGCGATCTCCGTGCTGTTGAGAACGGTCACCGCGATGGTCAGCGAAAGCGTCGTGTTGTGCAGGCCGATCTCCATGCAGGAAGCGATGGCCTCCGGCCGCTTGGTACCGACCATGCGGGGCGCCCAGTAGCCCACCACCAGGCTGACCACGTTGAAGATCAGGACCATGAGGCCCACCGACACGATGTACTCGGGCAGGTTGGCCCACTCGGCGGCGATCGCGCCGGCGATGACCGAGATGAGCACGAGGATAGAACCGAGCTTGACCGGCCGCTCCATGCCCTCGGCAAACGAGGTCATCTTCGCCCGGATGAACATGCCGATGGCGACGGGAACCAGGATGACGGCGAAGACCTGCACCATCTTGTCGGCCTGCAGCCCGATGGACCCGCCGTCGGTGAAGTAGCCGAGTGAGAAGCCGGTGATCAGGGGCAGCGTCACCATCGCGGTGAGCGAGTTGATCGCGGTCAGCGAGATGTTGAGCGCGACGTTGCCCTTGAACAGGTAGCTGTACAGGCTCGCGGTCGTACCGCCCGGCGACGCGGCCATCATCATCATGCCGACGGCGAGCAGCGGCGAGAGGTCGAAGTAGTTGACGAAGACCAGTACCAGGCCGAAACAGAAGACCGGCAGAAGGACGATCTGACAGCCCAAGATCAGCACGATCGTCCAGGGCATCGACAGCAGGCGGGTGAAGTCCTTGATGGTCAGGGACAGGCCGAGACCCAGCATGATGATGCCGAGAGCGATCGGGAGACCGACCGTCGTGAGGGCTGTGTCCATGGGGGCACCTTGGGGGACAGGCCGCTGGGGAGGCGGCACGGGCGGTCAGAGCAGACGCGGACCGCGTTCGGTGAACGGTGCCGACGTACAGGCGACCGTGACGCCCGGACAGACCCCAGAAGGTCCCGAGGATGCACGGAAACGCGCCATTCCGTGACCCGCGCCACAAAGTTACCTGTAAGTAGGAAATAGTGGCATGCACCACGCCCCCTGGCAAGTGCCGCTCACACCGACCCCAGGTCAGGCAGCCCGAACCACCAGCCCGAACAGATAACCCGGACCGGGCCATCCCGCGCCAGGCATCCCCCGCCAGGCATCCCGGATCAGGCCGCGGGCCAGGAACTCCCCGTGAGGTCGTAGGCCAGGTGGAACCACACCTTGCGAATACTCGGGTGCCCGTTGTCCCCCCACGTGGTGGCGAAGCTGTCGATCAGCGCCAGACCCCGCCCGTCCTCGGCGGTTAGCCGCTCCTCGGGCGAAGCGGCGAACAACTGGCCGCCCTCTCCCCTGAGCGCGCTCACGGGTGTCCCGTTGTCGCGACAGGTCACCGTCAGCCCGTTCGGCCCCCGGTCCACCCGGATGACGAAGGTCTGACCGGGCTCCCCCGACCTGCTGTGCCGGATCGCGTTGGTGGCCAGCTCTGCGCCGAGCAGCGTCAACACGTACTGGTAGTCGGAGTCGTTCCCGGCCGCGCAGGTTTCCAGGAAGGCCCGGACCAGCGGCACACTGATCGGCTCACCAGCGAACTCCCAGCGGCGTTTGGTGAACGGCACCGGCCGTCGACCGCTGAAGAAGTGCCGGTACTCGTCCGGAACCCTCTGGAGGACACTGTCCTCGGTCGTGGTGAGGGTTGGCACGGCAACGAGCGTCGGCATGGCTGACTCCTTCGGCGGGACGGCTCAGTGGACGGGCGAGCCGGAACGGGGGCGGCTGCGGGAGTGTCCGAGGGGGGAGGGAGGCTCGAACCGGTATGACCTTACGCGATCACATCGTCGCTTAACAGGGGTACGGGGTGTGGCGAGTTTCCCCAATTCCCCCCTGAACCGTTCCCCGAGCCCCTCCTCCTCGCGCTCAGCCCACCGCCGCGAGCGCCTCCTTGGCCGCTGACTCGGCCAACTCGCGGTCGGCGTCGACCAGCGCGATCCGGCTCCGGCGCTCCAGCAGATCCGCGATGTCCAGCGCGCCCTCGTGCCGCACGCCGAAGCGCAGTTCGGCCGGGGTGATGCCCCGGACGATCGGGGCCAGCAGCTCAGGGTCTCCCCCGGCCTCGGCGACCACGTCCACCGCCTCGGTCCCGTACCTGGCCACCAGGCGCCGCGGCGCGTCGACGGCGTCGAGCTCCCCGTGCGGCGCGGCACCGACCAGCGGTATCTCGCGGGTCCGGCACCGGCCAGCGGGCAGCCGGTGCACCGTGACCAGCGTGTCCACGGCCTCCTCCGCCATCGCCCGGTAGGTGGTGAGCTTGCCGCCGACCACCGTCACCGCCCCGTTGGGCGCGACCGACACGGCGTGTTCCCGGGAGAGGCTCGCGCTCGTCCCGGACCCGTGCAGCAGCGGCCGCAGTCCGGCGAAGGCACCGATCACGTCCGACCTGGTCAGCGAGGCGGACAACGCCCGGTTGAACTGGGCGAGGAGGAAGTCGACGTCCTCCTCGGGCACCTCGGGAACCCGCTCGGCCGGACCGTCCACCGGTTGGTCGGTGAGCCCGGCGTAGACCCGCCCGTCAGGTTGCGGCAGCGCGAACACGAACCGGCTCACGCTCCCTTCGAGCGGGACCGTCAGCGCGGCCTTGGGGTTCCCGAGCGCCGCCCCGTCGAGGACCAGGTGGGTGCCGCGGCTCGGGCTCAGCCGGATCCTCGGGTCGAGGGCGTCGGCGTGGACCCCGGTAGCGTTGACCACCGCTCGGGCCCGCACCGGGATGATCCGCCCGTCGGTCTCGTCGCGCAGGACCACACCGTCCGAGGTGACGTTGTCGGCCGAGCAGCGCGTGATGATCCGGGCTCCCTCCCGGGACGCGGTGCGGGCGATGCCCAGCACCAGCCGGGCGTCGTCGACGAGCTGGCCGTCGAAGGACAGGATGCCGCCGAGCAGCTCTTCGGTCTCGACCCCCGGCAGCAGGCGTTGGGTCTGTCGTGCGTTGAGGAACCGGGGTGCGCGCAGGACGTTGGCGGGCGTCCTGGACAGGACGCGCAGCAGGTCGCCCATGCCCAGCCCGCCGCGTAGGAAGAGCGTCCTGGCCAGACCGGTGCCCCGGTGGACCGGGATCACCATGGGCATCGGGCGGACCAGGTGGGGCGCCGTGACGCGCATGAGAACGTCGCGCTCGCGGGCGCTCTCGTAGGCGATGCCGACCTGCCCCTTGGCGAGGTAGCGCAGACCGCCGTGCACGAGTTTCGAGCTCCAGCGGCTGGTACCGAAGGCCAGGTCGTCGCGTTCGACGAGCACGGTGGACAGGCCGCGGGAGGCGGCGTCCAGGGCCACGCCGGCCCCGGTGACTCCCCCGCCGACCACCAGAACGTCCACCTCGGGGTGGGCCTCCAGTTCGGCGAGGTCAGCGGCTCGTTGGGTGGCGTTGAGGGACGTGGAGCGGTCGTTCTGGCGCATGGGAGGCGTCCTTAGGGTTGGAGGTAGCCGTCCAGCAGGGCGGCCAGTTCGTCGACCAGGCCTTCCTGGTCGAGAACGTCGGCGAACAGTCGGCGGGAGGTCACGGTGTTCTGCACGGTGACCATGACCATGTGGGCGAGGACGCCGGGGTCTCCCCCGCGGACGGAGCCGTCGGCCTGCCCTTCGACGACGGCCGGTTCGACCAGTTCGAGGGCGGCCCGGTGGCTGCTGCCCAGCCGGTGGAACGTGTAGGTGGCCAGTAGCTCCGGCTCGGTGTCGACGATGCGGCCGACCAGGGGGTGGGCGAGCATCGCCCGGGCGACCCCGGAGGCGTGCCGGACCAGCTGCTTCCGAACGCTCTCCGGCGCCGCGTCCCGCTCTGCCCCCGCACTTCGTTCCGTCTCCCGCTCCGCCTCCCGCTCGGCTTCCACTTCCTCCGCGATGAGGATGCTGCGGAGTTCACGGGTGAGCAGGTCCGCGACCAGGGCGGTCACGTCGGGCCAGCGCCGGTAGACGGTGGGGCGGCTGACCCCGGCGCGGCGGGCCACGTCGGTCAGGGTGGTCCGGCGCACCCCGAAGGCTTCGACGCAGTCGTGGGCCGCGTCGAGAATCTCGTCCTCTACGTTACGTTTTGACGCCATATGTAAAACTGTAGGGCATGACCCACGATGCTCGCACTGACCACGCCACCGACACCGCACCGGACATGAGCTGGTTCGCTTGGGGCGACCCGGCCAAGGCGAAGGAACTCGACCCCGGCCTGCGCGAACTCATCTCCCAGGTGCTGCGCGCCCGGACCGAGGACATGCCCCCGGTCGCCGAGGAGGACGTGCCCCTCCCCCCGCCCCGCCTGGATGTCAGCCTCCGCGCAGCGCTCACCGAGGTCGTGGGAAACGATCACCTGAGCACCGACGACGCGGTCCGCCTCCGCCACACCGGCGGCAAGAGCACACCCGACCTGCTGGCCCGGCGCGCGGGACAGGCCTCGCCCGCGCCCGACGCGGTGCTGTACCCGGCCGACCACGACCAGGTGGAGCGGCTGCTGGCGGTCTGCTCGGCGCACCGGGTGGCCGTGGTGCCCTTCGGCGGCGGCACGAGCGTAGTGGGCGGACTCACTCCGGTGGACGGCGGCTTTCCCTCCGTCATCGCCCTTGACCTGCGCCGACTCGACGCCCTGGTCTCCCTGGACACCACCTCGCTGACGGCCGTCCTGGGCGCGGGCGTACGCACCCCGCACGCCGAGGCGGTGCTGGCCGAGCACGGGCTCACCCTCGGGCACACCCCGCAGAGCTACGAATACGCGACCATCGGCGGGTACGCCGCCACCCGGTCCAGCGGCCAGGCCTCATCCGGCTACGGCCGGTTCGAGGACATGGTGGTGGGCCTGCGGATGGCCACCCCCCGCGGCACCCTGGAGGCCGGAGGTCCTCCGGCCCCCGCGGCCGGCCCGGACCTGCGGCGCCTGCTGGTCGGCTCAGAGGGCACGCTGGGCGTGATCACCGAGGTCGCCGTGCGGGTCCGGCCGCGTCCGGAGCGGGTCCTGGACGAGGCGTGGTCCTTCCCCGACTTCCCCACCGGGGCGGCGGCCCTACGCGTGCTCGCGCAGTCGGACACCCGGCCCACCATGGCGCGGATCTCCGACGAGACCGAAACCTTCGTGAACGCGGCCATCGGCGGGCGCGAGGCCGTCCCCGGCTGCCAGGCTGTTCTGGGCTTCGAGGGCGCCGACGCCGAGGTCGAGGCGCGCGCAGCCGCGGTCCGCGAGGTGATGACCGCCGCGGGCGGCACCCCGTACGGACCGGGGCCGGTGGCGCACTGGCGGGAGACCCGCTTCCACGCCCCCTACCTCCGCGACACCCTGCTGTCCGCGGGCATCCTCGCCGAGACGTTGGAGACCGCCGCGTCATGGACCGACCTGCTTCCGCTGTACCGGGCGGTGGTGGGCGCGCTGACCGGCGCGTTGGAGGACGACGAGGGCGGGGCCGTGGTCCAGTGCCACGTCTCGCACACGTACCCGACCGGCGCCTCGCTCTACTTCACGGTGGCCACGGCCGCGGGCGACGACCCGGCCGCCCGCTGGGCCCGAGCCAAGCGGGCGGCCTCCGACGCGATCGTCGCCAACGGCGGGACCATCACCCACCACCACGCCGTGGGCACCGACCACCGGCCGTGGATGGCGGCGGAACTCGGCCCGCTGGGCGGCGAGGTGCTGCGCGCGGTGAAGTCGGCGCTGGATCCGGAGGGTGTGCTCAACCCGGGCAAGCTCATTCCGGAGGCTTGAGCTGCAGGTCCTCCGCGACGCCCTCCAACGCCTCCAGGCTGTCGAGGGGCGCGACCGGCCCCTGAGTGTGGTGGAAGAGGCTCACACGGACGTTGGCGACCGAGTACTCCAGGGAGGCCCACAGTTCGGCGGCGCGCCCCTCGTCCTCGCTGATCAGCTGGGAGGCCGTCGCGTACCCGCCGTCGCCGACCGCGAGCGAACGCCACTCCACCGCTTGCATCGGCGGGTCGGAGTACTCCAGCTCGAAGTCGTCGGACTCGCGCTCCAGCTGGCCTTCGGCGAGCATCGCCTGCATGCGGCGGACCTCCTCCCGCTCCTCCGGGTCGTACAGGACGGCTTGGAGGCTGAAGTCGACCGGGTCGCCGGAGACCGCGCCGGCCGCCTCGCAGTGCACCAGCTGGAGCACCCCGTCCTCGTCCCCCTCCGACCGCCCGCCCCGGAGCTCGAAGGCGTCCGTTCCGGGCAGGCGGTCGGCCACGTCGGCGGGCAGCAGCTCCTCGCAGTCGCCGGGCAGGCTGGTGTAGTCGTGGGTGATCTGGTCCCACACGACCAGCCCGCCGGCGACCAGGACCGTTCCCGCACCGGCCGCCGCCAGCACGAGCGGCCAGCGACGGCGCCCTGACCGCGCGCGCCGCGTGGGTTCGGTCATACTGGTTCAGCCTCTCGGGTGGACTTTTCGTGCGGCTACTCGGCCACGCTGGAAACCTGGGTCAGGAGTTGGGCGCTCACGTCCTCGGCCAGGCTGAACAGCTGCTCCGTGGTGAGCACGTCGCCGCTGTCGCTGATCATGACGCCACCGGCGACGTTGCCGTCCAGGAAGGCGCCCACCGCGAAGCTTTCCATGCCCATGTCGAAGAGGTCGTCGTCGGCACCTCCCATCGACACGGCCAGGGCCAGGCCCTGGTCACCGACCGAGGTCTCGTCCCACAGGGTCTCGGTGTACATCCCTTGGCCGTGCTCCTCCTGGGTGAGCTGGCCCTGGGGAGTCTCCTCCTCGAGGAATTCGTCGGTCAGTGCGTCCCCCTCGAAGAGCTCGCGCACGCTCTCCTCGTCCTCGAGGATGTCCGGGTGCTCCGGGTCGAAGAGTTCCACGTTGAAGCTGACCGAGCGGTCGCCGGAGTTGCCCTCGCAGCTCAGCTCCCCGTAGCGGCCGTCAGACTCGACATCGTGCTCGGTGAAGCCGCCGGACAGCGCGGGGGCGGTCCCGTCGAAGGCGCTGGAGGCAGCGTCGTCACCGACCGCCTCCACACAGTCGTCGGGCATGGAGACGTACTCACCGCTGGAGTTGGCGACCACCAGGACACCGCCGATGGCCACGATCAGCACCACGGCGCCGACCGCACCGCCGATGATCAGCCCGGTCTTCTTCTTCGGCGCCCCGGGCGGCTGGCCCTGCGGATCGAACCCGGGAGGGGGACCCTGCGGCGGGAACTGGCCGGGGGGACCCTGCGGGGGCTGCTGGCCGTATCCCGGGGGCGGGCCCTGCGGGTGTCCGGGAGGAGGTCCCTGCGGGGGCATGCCCTGCGGCGGCTGCTGCCCGTAGCCGGGGGGCGGACCCTGTGGTGGCTGCTGCCCGTATCCCGGAGGCGGGCCCTGCGGGGGCTGCTGTCCGTAGCCGGGCGGCGGCCCCTGCGGCGGCTGGCCCGGGTAGGGGCCTTGGGGCCCCTGGGGGCCGGGCGGGGGCGGGGGCTGTCCCATGGGGGTACCTCGTGGTCTGGGTTGATGAAAAGTGCCCTTTAGTTCTACCGGACACCGACCACCCAAACGCGGGCACCGCCCCCTTCCGAACCCCCGCGTCACCGGGATCACACCTGTAGGGAGCCGTGCACGGACCGGCGGTCCCACAATGGGAGGCGTGACTCGAGGAAGACTCCGCATCCACCTGGGTGCCGCCCCCGGGGTCGGCACCACGCACCACGCCCTCGCCGAGGCGCGCCACCGGGCGGAACTCGGCGTCGACGTCGTGGTCGGCGCGGTCCACACCCACCGCCGGGCCCACACTTCGGCACTGCTCGAGGGCCTGGAGACCGTGGCCCCGCACTCCGCCGGGTCGGTGGACACCGCGGCCGTGATCGCCCGGGCGCCCCAGCTGGTCCTCGTCGACGATCTGGCCCGGCCCAACGGACCCGGTTCGCCCAACCCCACGCGGTGGGCGGACGTGGAGGCGCTCCTGGAAGCTGGGATCGATGTCCTGTCCACGGTGGGCATCCACCACCTGGACTCCCTCTACGACGTGATCCGCCAGATCACCGGAGTCCCGCCCGAGTACACCGCCCCCGACCGGGTGGTGCGCGCTGCGGAGGAGGTCGAGCTCGTCGACGTCACCCCCCAGGAGCTGCGCCGCCGGATGGCCCACGGCGACCTCCACCCCGCCGAACGGGTGGACGCGGCCCTGGCCGACTACTACCGCGAGGGCAACCTGGCGGCCCTGCGCGAACTCGCCCTGCTCTGGACCGCCGACCGCGTGGAGGAAGGGCTCTCCCGGTACCGGGGCGAGCACGAGATCCGGGGCACGTGGGAGGCCAGGGAACGGGTCGTCGTGGCGCTGACCGGCGGCCCCGAGGGGGAGACGCTCATCCGCCGCGCGGCCCGGGTCGCGGCCCGATCCCGCGGCGGCGGCCCCCAGCCGAGCCACCTCCTCGCCGTGCACGTGGTCCCGCCGAGCGGCATCGGTGAGCGGCCGACCGCCGAACTGGAGCGGCAGCGCCGCCTGCTCTCGGAGCTGGGCGGCAGCTACCACCAGGTGGTCGGAACCGACGTGCCCTCCGCCCTGCTGGAGTTCGCCCGCGGCGCCCACGCCACCCAGATCGTCCTCGGTTCCTCGCGTCGGCGGCCGTGGCAGTACGTGTTCGGGCCCGGCGTGGGTGTGCTGGTGGCCCGGGAGTCCGGTGACATCGACGTGCACATCGTCACGCACGAAGAAGCGGGGCGCGGGCGCTGGCTCCTTCCGGCACCGGGCCGGGGGTTGAACGGGCACCGGCGGGTGTGGGGATGGGCGCTGGCGCTGTTGGCGCCGCCGTTGCTGAGCCTGGGGCTGGCCCTGCCCTTCTTCTCCGAGGTGGGCCCCGCGTCGGACCCCCTGTTCCTCCTGCTCATCACGGTGGCCACCGCCGCCGTGGGCGGCCTGCCCCCGGCGCTGGCATCGGCGCTGTGGAGTGCGGTCCTGCTCACGGTGCTGCTGTCACCGCTGCACGGGAGACCCTCGGTGTCCCTGGACAACTTCCTGGCCGTGGCGGCCTTCGTCTTGGTGGGTTCCTTGGTTGCCGTCATGGTGGAGATGGCCGCGCGGCGGTCGGCACAAGCGGCGCGCGGGCGGGCCGAGGCGGACGCCGTCTCGCTGCTGGCGGCGAGCGTGCTGGCCGGGAACGAGCCGCTCCAAGCGCTGCTGCGGCGTATCCGAGAGACCTTCGGGCAGCGGTCGGCGACCTTGTTGGAGCGGAAGGACGGCCGCTGGCACCCGGTGCACAGTGTGGGCGCCCCGGCCTGTGAGTCGCCGGACGAGGCGGACGCACTGGTGGGCATGTCCGACACCATGGCCCTGGGCCTGCGCGGCCGGGTCCTGCCCGCCTCCGACCGCAGTGTACTGGTCGCCTTCGCCACGCACGTGGGCATCGCGTTGGAGCACCAGAGGCTGGCCTGGGATGCGGCGGAGGCGCGCGGGCAGGTGGCGGGCAACCGGATCCGCACGGCACTGCTGGCCGCGGTCTCCCACGATCTGCGTACCCCGCTGACGTCCATCAAGGCCAGTGTGTCCAGCCTCAGGGCCACAGACATCGAACTCCCTACCGAGGACCGCGAGGAGCTCCTGGAGACCGTGGAGGAGTCCGCGGACCGGCTGAACCTGCTCATCGGGAACCTGCTCGACATGAGCCGGGTGCAGGCCGACAGCGTGCGCCCCGTGCTGTGCGATGTGGCCCTGGAGGAGGTGCTCCCGGCGGCCCTGCTGGGGGTACCGGGCGACGCGGTCGTGGTGGACGTGCCGGACTACCTGCCCCGGGTCCGTGTGGACGCGGGACTGCTGGACCGGGCCGTGGCCAACGTGGTCACCAACGCCGTGCGGTACAACCCCGACCCGTGCACGCCCGTACTGGTGGCGGCCAGCGCACACGGTGACAGCGTGCAGTTGCGCGTGGTGGACCGGGGTCCGGGCGTCTCGGACGAGGCCAAGCAGCGCATGTTCGAGGCGTTCCAGCGCCTGGGCGACGCGCCCCAGGGCACTGGGGTGGGTCTGGGACTCGCCGTGGCACGTGGTTTCGTTGAGGCGATGCACGGCACCCTCGGCCCAGAGGACACCCCCGGCGGCGGGCTGACGATGGTCTTCACCCTGCGCGCGGTGGGCCCGGAACACGATGAGGAGCGGTGAACTGATGCGGATCCTGGTCGTCGACGACGACGTGCAGATCATCCGCGCCATGCGGATCAATCTGCGGGCGCGCGGTTACGACGTGGACACCGCGGCGGACGGCGCGACCGCGCTCAAGCTGGCCTCGGAGCACTGTCCCCACGTGGTCCTGCTGGACCTGGGGCTTCCGGACATGGAGGGTGTGGAGGTCATCCAGCGCCTGCGCGGCTGGTCCCAGATGCCGATCATCGTGCTGTCCGCCCGGCACTCCGCGGGCGAGAAGGTCCGCTGCCTGGACTCGGGCGCGGACGACTACGTCACCAAGCCCTTCGGGATGGACGAGCTGCTGGCCCGGATGCGCGCGGCCGAGCGCCGTGCCGTCCCGGTGGAGGAGGCCCCGGTGGTGCGGACCGGCTCCTTCGAGGTTGACCTGGGCGCCAAGCGTGTCCTGCGCGAAGGCGAGGAGGTGCGCCTCACTCCCACCGAGTGGCACATCCTGGAACTCCTGGCCCGCAACGCCGGACGCCTGGTAAGCCAGCGCCAGCTGCTGCACGACGTGTGGGGCCCCAGCTACCAGAACGAGACCAACTACCTGCGCGTGTACCTCGCCCAGCTGCGCCGCAAGCTCGAAACGGACCCGGCCCGGCCCCGGCACCTCATCACCGAGGCCGGACGCGGATACCGCTTCGAGCGCTAGACCGGGCCAGAACCGAGCCGGGGCGGACTCCTTAGGAGGCGACCTCACACAAACTCATGAGCAGGTCGAACTCCACCGACCGGGTCTGGCCGCGGTTGGCCTTGGCCACCGCGAAGCAGGGGCCGAAGGCGCGCACCCATTCCATCATCCGGTCGCCGTCCACACCCATGACGTTGGAGAGCACACCCACGCGGCGCTCCACTTCGGCGAAGTCCTCGGCCTTCCACAGGGCCCAGTCGACGGCGTCCGCGGCACTGTCACCCACGCAGGCGCGCGGGTCGAGGGCCACCAGTCCGCGGGCGCCGCCGTCCATGACGTTGCCGGGGTGCAGGTTCCCGTGCAACGGAACGATGTCGACGGTCCCGTTGGCGAGGTCGCGGGCCTTGGCGGCGCCGCGGTGCATCAGCGCGGGCGGGACGGTGTCGGCGGCCGGGCCCTCGTCGCGCTCCCGGCTCCACATGTCGAACAGGAATTGGACGCGCGCGGTGAGCGGACGCAGTTCCCTACGCGCCGCGGGGCTCACTTCGACCGCGTGCAGTTGCGCGATGAGGCCGCCGATGGTCTCCATGGGCGGGACCACGCCCCGGACCGCGACGGTGTCGCCCTCGACCCGTTCCATCAGGATCGCGCCGCGCTCGGCATCGACGTCCCAGACGTCGGGGACCCGCGAGGAGGAACCCCACATCCGCAGGAGCCCGGCCTCCGAGACGGCCAGCCCGGCGTCCGGGGAGAACTTGAGGACACCTTCGGCGCCGTCGGCCAGGCGGACGTACAGGACGACGGACGTGCGCCCGTGCGGGGCGGGCCCTTCGATGGTCAGCTGCCACTCGGCGGCCAGTTTCTCGACGACCCCGGGCAGTTCCGCCAGCCATTCGGTGACCTGGGTCCCGAAGCGCCGCTCCAGCCGACGGCGCTGCCGGTCGTCGACGTACTGCGCTGTGACGTCGTTCATACATCCACCTTAGGTTCGCTCGCGACCGCGGAGGGAGGGAGCTCCGCACCGGGCTGACGTGCACGAACCTTGTGGGGGACCGCGTCCGGACCATCGCCGCACCGTGTGGGTGGCGGCGCGGCGGCGGATACCGCGCTGCGGGTGCGGGGAGTTCCCGCCCGTGGGGCACATACCCATTCTCGCGCTTCCGGTAACGGCGTCGCGGTGTTTCCGGGCTCCGATGTCACTGAGGGCTCTGGCGCGCGTGCGTCAGGTGAGACGCCCCTTGGCCGCCCGGTGCTGGGCGAGAAGCGTGTCCACCACCAGGTCGGAGGGCCACAGCGGGGCCGTGATGGCGGTGACGTCCAGCCCTCGGAGCAGGTCGAAGTCGGGGCCGTCGACCAGCCGCCACGCGGCCACCGCCACCCGGTCGCGCTCCTGGCGGCGCAGCCGGTCGACCGCGTCGAAAACCGAAGGCGCCCACGTGCGCAGGTAACCGACCTGCACCGGCGAGTCGAGCCGACGGCTGAGCATCCGCGCCACGTCCATGACGACCTGGCGCTCCTCGCCGCCGGTGGTGCCGTCAGCAGCCAGGACCACCCCGTCCTCGGGTCTCCAACCGGAGTCGGAGAGGCGACCGGCGAGGTCGGCGACGATGGACGGAACCGCGCCCAGGGGCGAGGTGTGGCAGGAGTCCGCCAGCCCGCCCAGGTCGAGCCGGGAGAACAGGTGGGCGCTGGCCACGTCGCCTCCGGCGACGAAGGCGGGCACCACCACCTTGGGGCCGCGGACGGCGTGGATCGTCGCGCTGACCTCGTCGGGGCTACCGAAGGCCGCCGTCACGGGGGCCTCCCCGCGCTCAGCCACCGCCTCCGCCAGTCCGCACAGGGCCTCACGTCGGTGGGCGTCACGGGAATCGTCGGCTACGAGGACCATTGTGGGGACCATGCACGGCTCCTTGGAATCGCTGAGAGAACTGCCGGGGCCCCCGAGCGTAAAGTGGCTGAGTTTCAGGGGAGTTCCCTCGTGTTACACGGCGGAAAACAGTGGATAATGGCTGAGTTGGTTATCTCCAGGGAAAGTCTTGGTGAACCATAACAATCCATGAAAACCCTCGGCGTGTCCACCGCCGGCCAAGGTGATCTGCGCCCCAAAGCAGCGACGGGACCACGCCGACCAGGGAAGAAGGATCTACCCATGGGTAGAACGTGCCGGACGCCACTTCCCCGACCTCCCGGAATCCCGCCCGGGCAAACCCGTGACATTCCTGGGACTTCTCCAGACAAATCCCCGGAACGGGTCAGGAAATGCAAATGCACGCACCAAATGCACGTGCGGACGAGCATGCTTCAGGTATGCGGGGGATCGTCCGGGAGAACGCGCGGCCGCCCGGACGCGCTTCGCCGCCGAGCCCAACCGGGTCACCGCGCCGAATGCCCCCTTTGCCACGCCGAGCGCACTCCTGTCAAGGGTGTACGCTCCCCCACGCCCGCATAGCCACACACCACTTGACGTGGGGAGACAGGATGCAAGTCCGGCACGATCACTTGCCATCACCCCCTTGACACGACCACACTTGGATACCGACGGGGACCACGGGGGCTCACCAGCACCCCGGGAGCACCCCCCGCAACGCGACCCGGAAGGCCTCCCCAGCGCGGCAGCGCCGCCTCCGGAACCCACCGCGTACCACCACCGACCCGCCCCAGACTGGAGTTGAGCATGGCCGTCCACCCTCGGGTGCAGACGCTGACCCAGGCTTTCCTCGCCAACGCCGACCGAGAGGCGCCCGGGCTGGTCCAGGGCCTCTACCTGACCGGTTCGGTCGCTCTGGGCGACTTCCGCCCGCACACCAGCGACGTCGACTTCGTCATCGTGACCGGCCGCCGGACAGAGCGTGCCGACCTCGACGCCCTCCGCCGGATCCACGCCCGCACCCGGCAGGAAGTCCCCAGCCCCCAGTTCAACGGCATCCACGTCACTTGGGACGAACTCAACCGGGACCCCGCCGAGTGCGGGCCGGTCCCCTCCGTCATCAACGGCCGGTTCCGCAACCGCGCCTCAGCCGACGTCAACCCCGTGACCTGGCACATCCTGGCCGATCAGGGCGTCACCATGCGCGGGCCGCTCCCCGTGGAGCTGGACGTGTGGGACGAGCCGGAGAGTCTTCGCAGCTGGTCGCTCGGATCGTTGGACGAACAGTGGCGCCGCTGGCGGGAGAAGGCCGGCCGCCTCGTCACCCCGCGCGGCCTCGCCGCCCTCGGTTCCCTCGCCCCCTCCTGGAGCGTGCTGAGCGTCAGCCGTCTGCACTTCACTCTCAGAACTGGCGAGATCACCTCCAAGTCCGGCGCGGGAGCCTACGCCCTGCACGCGTTCCCCGAGAGCTGGCAGCGCATCGTCAACGAGTGCCTGCGCGTCCGCCGGGGTGTCCAGGCACCCTCCCTGTACGAGAGCGCCCTGGCCCGCCGCCGGGCCGCCCTGGACTACATCGAGATGGTCCTGGACGAGTCCCTGCGCCCCGGCCTGGCCACCTGAGCACACCGCCGCCCGGCACGGCCGGTTTCCGGCACGCTCTAATGTGGGGTACATGACCATGCGCCCCATCGTCCGTTTCGGCGACCCCGTACTCGTGTCCAAGACCACCCCCGTGACCACCTTCGACCAGCGCACCGAGAAGCTGGTCCGCGACCTCATGGACACGGTCGACGCCCCTGGGCGAGCGGGTGTGGCCGCCACGCAGATCGGCGTGGGCGCGCGTGCGTTCAGCTACCTCGTCGAGGGCCGCCACGGGTACGTGATCAACCCCGAGATCGTGGAGCTGTCCGACGAGCTCCAGGACTGCGAGGAGGGCTGCCTGTCGATCCCCCGCCTCTGGTACCACACGAAGCGCGCCCAGCGGGCCGTGGTCAAGGGCGTGGACACGCGCAACGAGCCGGTCACCGTCGAGGGGACCGGCCTGATGGCACAGTGCCTACAGCACGAGACCGACCACCTCGAGGGCATGCTCTACATCGACCGGCTGGGGCCCGAGGACCGTAAGCGGGCGCTGCGTGACATCCGCCGCTCGGACTGGTTCCTCCCCGCCGAGAGGGCCGCCCCCACGACCTCCGTGCGCCTTCCCAGCGCCTTCGGCGGCAACGGCTGACCCGGTCTTTACCCGGGACTTCCCCCTGCTCCCTGGCCTTAGGCCACCCCGCCACCCGTGACCGGCACCCGTCCCCGCAGCGACCAGTCCGGTCGGCCGGTACGGGTATCTTCTGGACAGACCCCGCCCTCTTCCCCCAATGCAACGCGAGTCAACTCACTGTGCACGTAACGCCAAGATCTCGTATGGTCTGCTGAGCATCACCCCTCCCTGAATGGAAACGCCGTCACTCCCGGCGTGGCGGATGCTCTCAGACCATCCCCTCGGAGCAGACATGACTTCCACTCCTCGTAACGCCCCTCGTCGCGGCCGCACGGCTCTGCCCCTGGCCGCCGTCACCGCAGCGGTCCTCGTGGGCCTGCCCGGAGCGGCCTACGCCGACCCGGACGACGTGGACATCGACGAACTGACCGAGCGCGCCGAAGAGCTGGAGGAGTCCTACGACGGCGAGCTCCTGCAGTTCACCGAGATCAAGGACCGCGTCGACACGGCCCAGGAGGACCTCGAGGAGCTCAACGAGGACCTCGAGGAGCAGCGGGTCGGGGTATCCGCCATCGCGGCGGCCCGGTACAAGAACGACGGCTTCGACCCGAGCCTGCAGGTCGTCTTCTCCAGCGAGCCCGAGGACATGTTCAGCGACGCCGCGACCGTCGACTACCTCAGCGAGAGCCAGGCCGAGCAGATCTCCGACCTGGTCGACCTGCGCGACGAGCAGGAGGAGATCACCGAGGAACTCCAGGAGGAGATGGACGAAGCCTCCGAGCTGATCGACGACCTCGAGGACCAGCGGGAGGAGGTCGAGGCCCGCATCGAGGAGTACGAGGAGGAGCAGATCCCCGAAACCCCCGGTGACGGCACGATCCCCTCGGACGCGGAAGGCGGCGGCTGGGACCAGACCGTGCCCCGCATGGCGGCCATCCGCGACGAGATCATCATGGAGTTCGGCGCGCCCTACCCGGTGGGCTGCTGGCGCCCGAGCGAGGACGACCACGGCACCGGCCACGCCTGCGACTTCATGATGAGCGCCAACGGCGGTATGCCCACTCCGGAGAACCAGGAGCTCGGCCAGCAGATCTCCGACTACGCGATCGAGCACGCCGACCGGCTGGGCGTCAAGTACATCATCTGGGAGCAGCACATCTGGCAGTCGACGTCGCGCCAGTGGACGTTCATGAACGACCGCGGCGACCTGACCCAGAACCACTTCGACCACGTGCACGTCAGCTCGTACTGATAGTAGGTCGAATCCCTCTGCCCCGACGCCCGGCTCAGGACCGCTTCCGGTTCAGGGCGAGCGGGAGCACGGCGGCCAGCGACACCGCGACCACCGCGAAGGCCGGGCCGTAGCCCATCAGCTGGATGACCAGGCCCAGGCCGATCGCGCCGGCCCCCGTGCCCGCGTCGTAGCCGATGTTCCACACCGCGCTGGCCCGGCCGTACCCGGTCGGCCCGGCGCGGCCCAGCATCACGGTGACGGTCTCGTTCTGCACGGCACCGAACCCGAGCCCGAACAGGGCGGTTCCGCCGAGCACCAAGAGGGCGACGCCGATTCCGGGCGCCTCCCCTCCGTTGATCCACAGGCCCGCGGTGAGCAAGCCCATGCCCGTGACCGTCCCGACCACTCCGGGCAGCAACAGGACTGTGCGCCGGTACCGGTCGTACATCACCCCCGCGGTCCAGCGCCCGGCGACCAGGGTCAGCGCGTAGGCGGCCAGCAGCGCGCTCACCAGCCACGCCGCCTGTTCGAGCGGGATCGCGAGGAAGGTGACGACCGCGCTGGCGGCCGACGACACCACCAGCATGATGATCAAGGGGCCGCCCAGGGCGATCATCAGTCCGACGCCGCGGAGCGCCTCCTGTGCGTCGGTCGGCCCCCGGCCCACCGGATCGGCACCGCGCAGGGCCGACCGGTTGCGGCCACCGTCGGCGAACCAGATGCCCGAGGACAGCACCGCGGCCAGCACGCCGCAGATCCCCGTGAGCCAGAACGCGGTGTCGAAACCGATGTTGAGCGCCAGCGCCACCCCGCCGGGCAGGATGACGATCTGCGGCAGCCCCACGGCGAGCCCGTAGAAACCCGTGGCCCGGCCGACCTGCTCCTTGGCGACCAGGCGCGCGGCGAGCGCCGTCCCGGCCACCGTCACCATCCCGAACCCCACTCCGCGCACCGCCGAGATCGCCACGAGCGGCCCAAGGGCCGTAGTGAGCGCGAACAGCGGCATGGGCAGGCCCATGACCAGGGATCCGACGGGAAAGGCCCACCGGTAGCCGCCCGCCCGGTCCAGCAGCCAAGGCATGCCCAGCTGGGTGACGACGGTGGTGAGCATGAACGCGGCGGTGGTGCTCCCCGCCCCGAACTCGCCCGCTCCGCCCCGGCTCGCCCAGAGGGGCACGAGGGGCAGGACGGCGGCGAAGCCGCACAGTCCGACCGCGGTGGCGAGGATGAGCAGCGCGAACCCGCGCCCGCGGATTCCGGGCAGATCGTCGTCGGTGAACTCGACGTGGGGGCGGGGTCGGATCATCCGTCCTTTCTAGCCGAGTCACACCACCCTGTCGAGGCGGGATCCACTGGCCTAGAGCCCGTTTCGGGGACGCTCGTCCGGAAGTTGGTCGGCGATCCACTCGCGCAGGCGGGCCACCAGGTCGGGGCGGACCGCCCGCTCAGCGTGGCCCATGCCGGGGATGATCCACAGGTCCTTGGGTTCCTTGGCGGCGTCGTGGATGGCCGCCGCGTGCGCGACCGGGAAGTATCCGTCGGCGTCACCGTGCACCACCAGGAGCGGGGCGGGGGCTACCTCCCCGGCGAGCTCGCGAGGTTCGTCCGGGGTGGGGTTCCAACGCTTGTCGGTGACCCGGACCTTGCGGAAGCGGCGCAGGAAGGCCCGGCCCAGGGTCTTGCCGATGCCCAGGTGGAGCAGGCGCATCGACCGTGTTCCCTGGTAGTACCAGCGGCTGGGACCGCTGACGGAGACCACGGCGCGGACGCCGCCGTAGATGGCGGCGTGCCGGATGGCGACGGCGGCGCCCATCGAGAAGCCCACGGTGGCGATGCGGGTATAGCCGAGCTCCCGCAGGCGGCTCACCACCGCCTCCAGGTCGTGGATCTCGGCGTTGCCGACGGTGCTGCGACCGCCGGAGCAGTGGTGGCCCCGGAAGTCGAAGGTCATCACGTCGCCGGCGGACAACAGCCCTTCGGCGATGGCACGCGTGTGCGGGCTCCGGAGGGTCCCGGTGAACCCGTTGGCCAGGACCACCGCCGTGGTACGGGGCGCGGCTCGGCGCAACAGCACGGCGTCGATCCCCACCCCGTCCGAGGTGGTCAGCCAGAAGCGGTTCTCCTGCGGTTCGGCGAGGGGCTCATCAATAGCATCGGACACCGCCCTATCGTGCACGATCAGTCCCGGTACGGGTAACCCGGGCCCGGTGTGTCGCCTTCGGGGCCGTGCTGCCGGTCGATCCACTCGTCCGGGTACATGTTGGCGGGCGGACCAGGCGGCGGGCCCTGCGGATGCCCGGGCGGCGCGCCCTGGTAGCCGGTGGGCGGCCCTTGAGGAGCACCGGGCGGCACGGGCCCACCCGGCGGAACCGGACCGGGCAGCGGACCCGGGAGCGGCGGACCGGGCGGCGGTCCCTGCGGACCGGAGGCCTCGACCGGCTCGAACTCCCCCGTGTCCCCGTAGCGGCCGTCGTCGTACTGGCCGCCGTACTCGTCGTCGTCCTCGTAGTAGTCGTCGCCGTAGTAGTCGTCGTCATCGTCCTGGTAGCCCCTCTCCTCCAGCGCGGCCTCCCTGTCCGCCGCAGGAGGGAAGACCACCGAGCGCAGGTTGAGCGCCACGTGGACGAGGACCGGGACGATCAGGCTTCCCGTGCCCAGGTACAGGACGGTGAACAGGGTTCCGGAGAAGCCCGCGCTGAGCAGGCCCCACCAGCCCTGGTAGGCGTGCGCGACGGAGAACAGCACGATCGAGAGCACGGCGGCGATCCACAGCGGCACACCCATGCTGGCGATCAGGGTGATGAACAGGCCCCGGTAGAGCAGTTCGCCGAACACGCCCCCGGTGACCGCCATCCCCGCGGCCAGTCCCCGTTCCCTCCCCGTACGCGGCAGCAGGAGGTACTGCTGGCGGCCCGGCTCCGGCAGGGTCATCGGCTTGTCCGCGACCCGGCGCCCGCGGTGCCCTTGGCCCCGTCTGCCCTTGCCGCCGTCACCGGGCCCGGACCCGCGCCCGGGCAGCTTGCCCAGGACCGGGAGGCGTTCCTTGGTGGGCATCCCGTTGACCAGGACCCAGAAGGCCGCCAGGGCGATGAGTCCGCCGATCGCGCCGCCCGCTATGGGCCCCCACGCGTCCGGAGTGCGCAGTCCCAAGTCGACCAGGTTCAGCTCGGGCGAGAGCAGCAGGACGACCAGGACCAGCAGGCCCCACAGGAGGTGGATCGCCATCGTGACGGCGTACAGCAGCCCGAGGGCACGCCTGTCGCCGTCCCTTCGGCGGGACAGCCACGAGAACGCGCGCCGTCCGAGAAATGGTTCGCCGACCGCCGCGAAGAACAGCAGGAGGACCGTCAGAAGGGTCCCGGCGAGACTGAATTGAGGGAGACTTTCCGACCATGGCACGGGCACAGCCTAAGAGAACAAGTCGGGTCATAGTGACCAACCGGCACCCATCCGCGATATCGGCCCGTTGACCTCTTGTGATCCGGCACGCGAACAGCGACCGTAGAGAGTGTCACAGGTCACATTGGTGGTGGTCCTGGACGGCCACCGCCCGCACCCCGGAGGGCTGGGTAGTAGGGATGGTTGATCGAGCCGAAGCCGTACCGAGGGCCGACAGGCCCCAGAACATCCGCAATATCGCGCTGGTGGGACCGACCGGCGGTGGCAAGACGAGCTTGGTCGAGGCACTGCTCCTCGCCGCCGGGGAGATCAAGCGCCCCGGCCGCGTGGAGGAGGGCACGACCGTCAGCGACCACGACGAGGTCGAGACCCGCCAGAAGCGCTCCGTGCACATGACCGTCAACCCGGTGATGGTGGACGGCGTCAAGGTCAACCTGCTGGACACCCCCGGATACGCCGACTTCATCGGGGCGATGCGGGCCGGGCTACGCGGCGCGGACGCCGCCCTGTTCGTCATCTCCGCCCTGGACGGAGTGGACGGCCGCACCCGGATGCTGTGGGAGGAGTGCGCCGCCGTCGGCATGCCCCGCGCGGTGGCCGTCACCAAGATCGACCACCCCAGGGCCGACTTCGACGAGGTCGTCGCGCAGTGTCAGGACGCCTTCGGGCCCGGGGTGCACGCCGCCTACGTCCCAGCGGTGGAGGGCACGGGCGACCAACGGAGGCTGGTGGGGCTCTGGGGACTGGTCTCAGAGCGCTACTACGACTACTCCGACGGGGGCGGGCTGGAGTCCGCCCCCGCTCCGTGTCCGGCACCCGACTGGCTGCGTAAGGCCGCGGGCCCGTTGCGGGAGACCCTCATCGAGGAGGTCATCACCGAGAGCGAGGACGAGGCGCTCATGGAGCGCTACATGGAGGGCGGCGAACTCGACCCCGACCTGCTCATCGCCGACCTCAAGAAGGCGGTGGCCGCGGGGGGCTTCCACCCGGTACTGGCGTTGAGCCCGACGCACGGCGTGGGCGTGCGCGAACTGCTCCGCGAACTCCCGCTCTCCTGTCCGGACCCGACCCGGCGTCCCTTCCCCTCGGTGGCCCGCCCCGACGGGCGTCCCGTCGAGGGGCTGTCCTGCGATCCGGACGGCCCGCTCGCCGCCGAGGTCCTCAGCACCGCCAGCGATCCCTACGTCGGCCGGGTCAGCCTGGTGCGGGTCTTCTCCGGGACGCTGACACCCGAGACCGGCGTCCACCTGCACGGCCACGGCGTGCGTACCGGTGTGGGCAACTCCGACGACCTCGACCGGGCCGGCACCGACGAGCGCGTGGGTTCGCTGTCGGTACCGCTGGGCCGGGAGGCCCGTCCAGTCGGCGAGGTGGTCGCCGGTGACCTGTGCCTGGTGTCGAAGCTGCCCACCGCCCGGACCGGGGACACCCTGTCCGCGCCCGAACTCCCGTTCCGGGTGGCCCCTTGGCGGTTCCCCGACCCGATGATGCCGGTGGCGATCCGCGCGGCCTCCGCCTCCGACGAGGACAAGCTGTCGCAGTCGGTGGCCCGGCTGGTGGCGGAGGACCCGTCGTTGCGGGTGCGGATCAACCAGGAAACCCACCAGATGGTCCTGTGGAGCCTGGGAGAGGCCCACCTGGACGCGGCCCTGGACCGGCTGGAGCACCGCTACGGGGTGCGCGTGACGACCGAAGAGGTGCGGATTCCGCTGCGGGAGACCTTCACCGTGCCCAGCCAGGGCATGGGCCGCAACGTCAAGCAGAGCGGCGGACACGGTGAGTTCGGGGTGTGCCGGATCCGGGTGGAGCCGCTGGAGTCGGGTGCCGGGCTGGAGTTCGTCGACCAGGTCGTCGGGGGTGTGGTCCCGCGCCAGTTCGTGCCGTCCGTGGAGAAGGGGATCCGGGCCCAGATGGCCGACGGGGTCAGCGACGGGCACCCGCTCGTGGACCTGCGCGTCACGCTCTACGACGGCAAGGCGCACTCGGTGGACTCCTCCGACATGGCCTTCCAGAAGGCGGGCCGACTGGCGCTGCGGGACGCCGCCGCCTCCTGCGACCTGGCTGTCCTGGAGCCCGTGCACACCGTGACCGTGGAGGTCGACGACGCATACCTGGGTGCGGTCCTGAGCGACCTGTCGGCCCGGCGCGGCCGTGTGGTGGGCACCGAGGCGGCCGCGGGCGGCCGGGTCGTCGTGCGCGCGGAGGTACCCGAGCTGGAGATCGTGCGCTACGCCGTCGAGCTGCGGTCCGTTTCGCACGGCACCGGCACGTTCACCCGCGACTACCTGCGCCACGAGCGGCTGCCCCAACAGGTGGGCCAACGCCTGGCCAAGGCCCAGGCCGGGGCCTGAGAGACCGCGGATCGCAGCACCCGGCGGGCGCGGACCGGTGAACCGCAGCGCGCCCATCGCAGGGATCGGCGCACGCGGGGACCACCCCATCGCCACGGGATGGCCCCCGCGCGTGATCAGAGACGGTACTGGGCTCCGGGCTGGTCGTCGTCCGGGTCCTGGGGCGGCGGTGCGTCGTGCGCGCTGCCCATTGGCGGCGGTCCGCCGAAGGCGGGGCCGGCGGGCGGACCCGAAGGCGGTGGCGGCGCCTCCTCCTCGTCCATGATCGCGGCCATGTCGGCGGACAGCGTCGACTCCTCGGCCTTGTCGCTGCGCCACTCGTCGCGGATCTCCCGGTCCTGTTCGCCCATCACCGAGTCCATGTCGGCGTCGTGCGTGGACTTGGCGGGCTCTCCCGGCTCCGGCCAGGAGGAGGCGGCGAGGAACGCGCTGTCGTAGGCGTCGTTGGCTTCCTCCGAGAAGCTCGGCTCCGCCGGGCGCGGCCCCGTGAGGGGGTCGGCGAGCGGGTCCGACAGCGGGTCCGACAGCGGGTCCGACAGCGGGTCGGCCGCCAAGGGCTCCTCGGCCGGGGGCGGCGCGTCCTGCGGCGCGGGGACCTCCCCCAGGTTGGCGCTCGGGTCGGTGTTGCCGCGCGGGTCCGCGGTCTCTGTGGGCGCCGGTCCGGGGAAGGCCATGCCCGTCGGGGCCGAGTTGGGCGCCGAGGGCTGCTTGTTGTCGCCGCCCAGGTAGGACATGGCGGCGACGGTGAGCGCGGCGAGACCGGCCCGCAGCGTGGGTTCGCGGGACGGCGAGAAGTACGGGGAGTGGTTGCTCGGGACGTTGCCCATCTTCTCGTAGGGCGTGTCCCCGGGCGCCGATTCCCACACGTCGTGCGGGGTGGCGCCCACGAACCAGAACACGTACGGGATGGGCTGCGCGTCACCGGGCAGCCCGAAGTTGCCGAAGTCCTCGGTGGCCGGGGACGGGTCCGGCAAGTGGATGACGTAGTCGTCACCGAAGTACGCGTGGTGGGCGGCGGCCACCTCCGAGGTGCTGACCGGGTCGTTGTATGTGGCGCCGCTGCCCTGGAACCGCTCGACCTCGGGCTCGCGCCCGGCGCCGGAAGCGGCCGCCTCCGCGCGCACGATCCGCTCGATGGCCTGTTCGAGCTGCTCGGTGACGTTGTCGTTGAGCGCCCGGGTGCTGATCTCCAGGTAGGCCTCGTCCGGGATGATGTTGGCCTTGGTGCCCGAGTGGATCCGGCCGACGGTGAGCACGGCCATCTCGCTGGGGCTGATCTCCCGGGCGACCACACCCTGGAGCCGGGTGACGATGTTCGCGGCGATGAGCACCGGGTCGACGGTGGTGTGCGGTTGGGAGGCGTGTCCGCCCTCCCCGAAGATCCGCACCCGGTAGGCGTTGGCCGCGCCGAGGATGATCCCGGCCCGGTGGGAGATGAGTCCGGCGGGCTGCGGGCCCAGGTGCTGGCCGAGGATCACGTCGGGGCGGCCGAAGCGGTCGTACAGACCGTCGTCGATCATCCGCTGGGCACCGTCGAGGGTCTCCTCGCCGGGCTGCGCGACGATCATGACCGTCCCGGACCACTGGTCCCGGGTCTCCGAGAGGAGGTCGGCGACGCCGATCAGGCACGCGGTGTGCGCGTCGTGCCCGCAGGCGTGCATGACGGGGACCTCGACGCCCTCGCTGTCCACCGTGCGCGCCGTGCTGGCGTAGGGCAGACCGGTCTTCTCTTCCATGGGGAGGGCGTCCATGTCCGCGCGCAGCATGACAGTGGGGCCGGGGCCGTTGCGGAGAATGCCGACCACACCGGTGCCGCCGACGCCCTTGTGGACGTCGTAACCGGTTCGGTTCAGCCATTCCGCGACGACACTGGCGGTGCGCTGTTCGGAGTGAGAGAGCTCCGGGTTCTTGTGCAGGTCGACGTAGACGCCCTCCACGAGCGGGAAGAGCTCGTCGAGGAGTCGCATGACCACGCTCCCGTGCTGGGCTGCACGGTTCGGGTCCACCGCGTGCGGCACGGTTTCCACCGCCTTCTTCGTTCTCGACTGGGCGGGCACTGAAAGGGGGACAGCCGCCTGAGGGCAGCCTATCGGCGGGACCGCCGCGGGTTCACACCGACATGTTCCGACCGTGGCACCCCAGGTGCGGCGCATGGGTTAGGGTCTGCACACGGTAAGCCATCCCACACCCCTCGCGCACGGGCCTACGATGCCCCCCACTGCCCGCTTGTGGCGCCCGCAGCGCCGGTGTCGGACCCCGGGAACTTCTTACCGATTTGTGCGAACCACTGGCGCACCGCAGCATGTCTCAGTAAGGTAACGGAGCTACGTTCGCCTGATTCACCCCGGCACCCCAGGCGCGCCCCCTCGGCGCCGGTCCACATCACCCCGCCTCCCGGGCCATCGACCGGATGGCACCGACCCCAAACAGAGGGTGTCGGGTCCAACACACATTGCCCCAGAAATCAGTGATCTCGGAGTCCCTAGTGGCCTCACCCATGACCAGTCCGGCAGCCAAGCCCTCGGAGAACGGGCACGGCGCGAATGCCCAGGCCCCGACGGCATCCCCGATCCCCGCGGCCAGTGCCCCCGGCCGCGATGCCCGGCTGGACAACGCCAAATTCATCCTCATCGCCCTGGTCGTCATCGGCCACGCGATCGAACCACTCACGGACTACGGGCCCGCCAGTACCTTCTACTACTGGGTTTACTTCTTCCACATGCCCGCGTTCATCATGATCAGCGGCTACCTCTCCCGGTCCTTCGACGCCTCGTCGAACCGGGTGGAGAAGCTGGTCCTGATGCTGGCCGTGCCCTACCTCATCTTCTGGACGATCCACCAAGGGATCTACACGCTCGAGCGCGGTGGACTCCCCGACTCGCTGTCGGTGCTCAAGCCGACCTGGACCCTGTGGTTCCTGGTGGCACTTTTCCTGTGGCGTCTCAGTGTGCCCGTGTGGCAGCGCCTGCGCTGGCCCGTGGCCATCGCCGTGATCATCTCGCTGTTCGCCGCCACCGCGGACCTGGGCATCACCCTCTCGCTCGGCCGCGTCCTCAGCTTCCTGCCCTTCTTCGTGCTGGGCCTGACCCTGCGCCGGGAGCACTTCGCCTTCCTCGACCGGCTCTGGGTCCGGGTGTGCTCCGTGCTGGTGCTAGGCGTCACCGCCGTCCTGGCGGTGCCGATCTCCGACCACCTCAGCCGGGACTGGCTGTTCTGGCGCGACAGCCTCACCGACCGGGACATCGACCCGCTGCTGCCCAGCATCGTCCTCCGGCTGGCCTTCATGGGCATCGCCCTGGTCATGACCTTCGCCGTCCTGGCGCTCATCCCGAAGCGCGAGACCTGGTATACGCACCTGGGTGCCTACACCCTGTTCGTCTACCTGGGCCACTCGGTGTTCCTACTGCTGCTCCAGAACTCCCCTTGGTACGACGTGATGGGGGGCGCGGTGGGCGTGGCCGCCACCATGGCTCTGGCCGTGGCCCTGACACTGGTGCTCTGTTCGCCTTGGGTGCGTGCCTGTATGCAGTGGGCGGTCGAACCGCAGCCGACCTGGTTCCTGCGCCAAGACGGCAAGGGCCTCGTCAAGGAGAAGATGGCGGATGAGGTCGGCGCCGAGGCCAAGACCGGCCCGCCCGCGGAGAAGACCCCCGCCGGGTAGGACATCCCCATGGCGAAGGGGCGGTCCGCATCGCGCGGACCGCCCCTTCGCCATGTCTGTGGCCCCTCGTCAGCTACCGCTGGCGGGCTCGGCCGTCGGCGTGTCGGCGGCCAGCTCGCGACGGCGAACCTCGAAGCGGCGCGACTCCTTCCAGAGCCGCAGCACCAGGACCACCTCGAAGAAGGCCAGGGCCAGGCAGGAGAAGACCGCCACCGGGATGATCAGGCTGTTCAGCGGGGTGAAGAAGGCGACGAGAACGGTCGCGGGCGCCACCACGCACAGGAACATCTCGAACTCGATACCGCTGAACAGGTGCGGGCGCACCCGGTGCCGGAGGAGGTGGTTCCGCACCCGGGGGTAGAGGCCCTTGGGCGGCGGGGCGTCAGCGGCGGCCGGAGCCTCCGCGGTGTCCTCGTCCTCGGGGTCGCCCCCGCCCGCGCTCTCCGCGCGCATCCGCTCGGTGTCGCCCGAGGCCACCGCGAGGGCCTCTCGCATCGTCTTGCGGGTCTTGGCGACCTGGGATCCGTTGAGGTAGCGCAACAGGTCGAAGAAGATCACCACCGGGGCGACGATCAGGTACGCGGCCTCCCCCGTGACCAGCCACTGGCCGACCAGCAGCGCCATCATGCAGCCGAAGAAGCGGATGCGGTCGAAGACGAAGTCGACCCACTGGCCGAAGACCGAGCCGTTGCCCTTCAGCCGGGCGATCTTGCCGTCCATGCAGTCCAGCACGAAGCTCAGGTGGAACAGCAGCGCACCGGCCAGCAGCCAGGCCCACCCGGTGTCGCCCGCCCAGACCGGAGCCGCGAAGCAGAGGGCCGAGAGCAGACCCAGCACGCCCGCGCCCAGCGTGAGCTGGTTCGGTGTGAGATTGGTCCGGTTCGCCGTCCACACCACCAGTCGACCTGCCAACGGGTCGACCAGGAAGACCGTCCACCAGGCGTCCTTAGCCTTGTAGGTCTCTTCCTTGACTTGCGCGAAAGTAAAACGCGACATGCGGTGTTCTCCTGGGAGGCCCTCTCAGATTGCCCGCGGCGCAGGACGTACAGTCACCGCGTTTGCGCAGGGGTGAGGGCCGAGTTGAAGCGGGAATCGAGTCATCATGCCAGACACGGTTACCTCCAACCTAATCGGTGACGGCATAATTGACAGGTAAGAGGGGGATCAACAGGGTGCCGCCAGCACTGACACGGCGGAGTGGTCCACCCCCTTCGGTCGCGACCGAGGTAGAGGCATTGCGTTTTCTCAACGACGAGGTCCCCAATCAGGACCTGACCTACAGCGACGTCTTCATGGTCCCCGGCCGCAGCGCCGTGGGGTCCCGGCTCAGCGTGGACCTGTCGTCCCCGGACGGCACCGGCACAACGCTGCCGCTGGTCGTCGCCAACATGACCGCCGTCGCGGGCCGCCGCATGGCGGAGACCATCGCCCGCCGCGGCGGACTCGCCGTCATCCCGCAGGACATTCCGTTCGAAGTCGTCTCCGACGTCATCGCCTGGACCAAGCAGCGCGAACTGGTCTACGACACGGCGATCACCCTCAACCCGACGAGCACCGTCGGTGAGGCGCTCAACCTCCTGCCCAAGCGGGCGCACAACGCGGTGATCGTCGTCGACGACGCCCGCCGCCCGGTCGGTGTGGTCACCGAGGCCGACTGCCACGGTGTGGACCGATTCGCGCAGCTGCACGACGTGATGTCGGCCGAGCTGCTGACCATCCCTGCGGGGACCGAGCCGCAGGAGGCCTTCGGGATACTGCACGACTTCCGGCACCGGCTCGCCCCGGTGGTCGATGACAAGGGCGCCCTGGTGGGTGTGCTCACCCGCACCGGCGCGCTGCGCTCGACCCTGTACAAGCCCGCCGTGGACTCCGGCAACCGGCTGCGGGTGGCCGCGGCCGTGGGCATCAACGGGGACGTGGCTGGCAAGGCCGCCGAGCTGCTGGACGCCGGGGTGGACACCCTGGTGATCGACACCGCGCACGGCCACCAGGAAAAGATGATCTCGGCGATCGAGAAGGTCCGCGCGCTCTCGCCGGACGTGCCGATCGTCGCGGGCAACATCGTCACCGCCCAGGGCACCCGCGACCTCATCGAGGCCGGGGCAGACATCGTCAAGGTCGGTGTGGGTCCGGGCGCTATGTGCACCACCCGCATGATGACCGCAGTGGGCCGTCCGCAGTTCTCCGCCGTGCTGGAGTGCGCGGCCGCCGCCCGCGAGCTCGGCAAGCACGTGTGGGCGGACGGCGGTGTGCGCCACCCGCGCGACGTCGCTCTCGCCCTGGCCGCCGGGGCGTCCAACGTGATGGTGGGCTCGTGGTTCGCGGGCACCTACGAGTCGCCGGGTGACGTCCTGCGCGACGCGCAGGGCCGTCAGTACAAGGAGAGCTTCGGGATGGCCTCGGCCCGCGCGGTGCGCCTGCGCACGTCCGAGGACTCCCCGTTCGAGCGGGCCCGCAAGGCCCTGTTCGAGGAGGGCATCTCCACTGGCCGGATGTACCTGGACCGGGAGCGTCCCGGCGTGGAGGACCTGATCGACCAGATCATCGCCGGGGTGCGCAGTTCGATGACCTACGCGGGCGCCACATCGCTGGCGGAGTTCCACGAGCGCGCCGTGGTCGGCGTGCAGAGCGCCGCCGGGTACAACGAGGGCCGTCCCGTGGAGAACGGCTGGTAGTCAGCCGCTGTTCGAGCGGTCGCTGTTCGAGCGGTCGCTGTTCGAGCGGTCGCTGTTCGAGCGGTCGAGGGGAGGAAGGCCGAGGGGAGGAGGGGCCTCGGGCAACACC
Organism: Nocardiopsis nanhaiensis; assembly: GCF_054778635.1. Taxonomy (NCBI): domain Bacteria; kingdom Bacillati; phylum Actinomycetota; class Actinomycetes; order Streptosporangiales; family Nocardiopsidaceae; genus Nocardiopsis; species Nocardiopsis nanhaiensis. Next base: position 198 of record NZ_BAAGZJ010000097.1, on the reverse strand, counting down.
GTTGTCTTGGGGCGTTCGTCGTGAGGCGTTCGGGGTTGCCTGCTCTGGTGGGGGTTGCCTTTCGGGCTGGGGTGTCCTCCTTTCCCGCCGCCCGATTGTGGCCGTCTCCGCTGCGCGCCTCAAGGTCGTCGCCATCGAGCGCTTCGCGCATCAACGGCGCTCCACCTTGACCCGCTCCGCTACGACGGCGGGTTGGCG